>DATCKS010000560.1:0-6067 GCA_036562265.1 Thermodesulfobacteriota bacterium
GTGCTCCGCCTCGTCGAGGCGGAGCACCGGGTAGTCGTGGAAGTTGCTCTGCTCCACCCGGCCGTCCCTGAGCGTGATCTCGCCGTGGAGCGCGGCCGACAGCCCGTAGATGACCCCGCTCTCGATCTGCTGCGCGACGCCGTCGGGGTTGACGGCGAACCCGCAGTGCACGGCCGAGACGACCCGGTGCACCTTCGGCCGGCCGTTCTCGATCGACACCTCGGCGACCTGCGCGACCACGCTGCCGAACGACTCGTGCAGGGCCACGCCGCGGGCGCGGCCGGCCGGCAGCGGCGTCCCCCACCCCGCCTTCTCGGCCACGAGTCTGAGCGCGGCTACGTGGCGCGGGTGCTTCTCCGACAGGTGCGCGAGCCGGAACTCGACCGGGTCCTTCCCCGCCGCGGCGGCCAGTTCGTCGACGAAGGTCTCGACGACGAAGCCGTTGTGCGAGTGCCCCACCGAGCGCCACCAGAGCACCGGCACGCCGACCCTCGGGCTGTGCAGGCCGACGAAGACGTTCGGCACCTCGTAGGGGAGGTTGGCTGCCCCTTCGACGGAGGTCACGTCGACGCCGTCCTTCACGAGGAACCGCTCGAACGGCGTGCCGGCGAGGATCGACTGGCCGACGATCGTGTGACTGATGGCGACGATGCGGCCGTCGGCGTCGAGCCCGGCGCGGATCCGGTCGTACCAGAGCGGCCGGTAGTAGCCGCCCCGAATGTCGTCCTCGCGAGTCCAGACGACCTTGACCGGCCGCTTCGCGGCCTTCGCCACGTGCACCGCCTCCACGACGAAGTCGGACGCCGGGTTGGCCCGGCGGCCGAAGCCGCCGCCGAGGTACGTCGTGTGGATCGTGACCCGCGCGGGGTCGATGCCGGCCACGGCCGCCGCCGCGGCCGCGTCCACCGTCTGGAACTGCGTGCCGGTCCAGATCTCGCACCGGTCGGCCGCGAGCCGCACCGTGCAGTTGAGCGGCTCCATGGGCGCGTGGGCGAGGTACGGCACGTCGTACTCCGCGCTCACGACCTTCGCCGCGGTGGCGAGCGCCGCCTCGGCGTCGCCCTGCGTCCGGGCGGGCGCGCCGGGGGTCTTGCCGAGCTCCCGGTACTGCGCGAGGAGCGCCTCCGTGGAGAGCGAGGCGTTCGGCCCGAGGTCCCACTCCACGTCGAGCGCGTCGCGCCCCTTCTTCGCCGACCAGAAGTCCTTCGCGAGCACCGCCACGCCGGACGGCACCTGGACGACGTCGACGACGCCGGGCACCGCCCTGGCCCTGGCCGCGTCCACTCGCACCACTCGCCCGCCGAAGACGGGCGGCCTCGCCACGACGGCCGTGAGGAGCCCCTCGAGCTTCACGTCGATCCCGAAGGTGGCCCGCCCGGTGACCTTGTCGCGGCCGTCCAGCCGGTGCTGCGGCTTGCCGAGGAGCCGGAAGGCCGACGGCTCCTTGAGCGCGACCGCTTGCGGCACAGGCAGCCGCGCCGCGCGATCGGCCACCTTGCCGAACGAGACGCGCCGGCCGGACGGCTCGTGGATCACGAAGCCGTTCTCGGCGCGGCAGGTGGCGGGGTCGACCTTCCAGGCGTCGGCCGCCGCCTGCACGAGCATGGTGCGCGCCTGTGCGCCCACGGTGCGCAGTTGCACCCAGCGGTCGGCCACCGACGTGGAGCCGCCCGTCATCTGCATGCCGAACCGCGTGTGGACGTAGTCGGCGCCGTTCGGGGCGTGCCGGGCCCGGACCTTGCGCCAGTCGCACGCAAGCTCCTCCGCGACGAGCATCGGCAGCGCCGTCATGATGCCCTGTCCCATCTCGGAGTGCGGCACGAAGATGGTGACGGTGTCGTCCGGGGCGATGCGGATGAAGGCGTTGGGCGGCACGGGCCCCTTCGCCGGCTCCGCCGCGGCCGCGGCACGCACGCCGGTCGGGAAGTGGAACCCGATGACGAGGCCGGCGCCGGTCACGGCCGACGACCTGAGGAAGCTGCGCCTCGAGACCGTCCTCATCTCAAACCCCCAACCGGCGCGCGGCCAGGTGCACCGCGGCGCGGATGCGCGGGTAGGCCCCGCACCGGCAGATGTTGCCGGAGAGGGCGGCGTCGATGTCGGCGTCGGTCGGCCTCGGGTTCCTGGCGAGGAGCGCCACCGCCGACATCACCTGTCCCGGCTGGCAGTACCCGCACTGGGCGACGTCGAGTTCGACCCAGGCGTCCTGCACGACGCGGCCGATGCGGTCCCGCTCCATGGCCTCGATGGTGGTGATGCGCTTGCCGGCCGCGGCCGAAACCGGCGTGACGCAGGCGCGGATCGCCTGGCCGTCCAGGTGCACGGTGCAGGCGCCGCAGAGCGCCATGCCGCAGCCGAACTTCGTTCCGGTGAGATCCAGGTGGTCCCTGAGCGCCCAGAGGACCGGCGTATCGGGACTCACGTCCAGCGAAACGGTCTTGCCGTTGACGGTCAGCCGAATCATGGCGAAGAGTCTACGGACCGCCGCCCTCCCCGCCCAGAGGAAAATCGACGAGATCGTGGCCCGCGCTACGAGCGCGGCCGCATGATGCGCGCGCCCGCGCGCGTGACGAGCCGCCGCGGGAGAAAGCGCGTGGCGTGCGCCACGACGGCGTTGGCGAGACCGGGGACGACGACGCGCCGGCCGGCGTCCACGCCGCGCAGGCCGGCGTCGACGACGACCTCGGCAGGCAGCATCCGCACGCCGGCGAACTTCGGCGAGAGGCCGGACCGGTCGAAGAACTCCGTGGCCGTCGGGCCCGGGCAGAGGCAGACGACCCGGACGCCGCGCCCCTCCACCTCCTCGGCCAGCGCCTCGGAGAACGAGCGGACGAAGGCCTTCGTGGCGGCGTAGACGGCGAAGTAGGGCACCGGCTGGAACGCCGCGGTCGACGCCACGTTGAGGATCACCCCGGCGCCCCGGGCCAGCATGGGAGGGAGGAAGCGCCGCGCGAGCGCCGCCACGGCTCCGACGTTGAGCTGGATCATGTCGGCCTGGCGCGCCGGGTCGAGGTCGGCCACCGCGCCGTGGAAGCCGAAGCCGGCGTTGTTGATCAGCCAGCCGACCTCGAGGCGGAGGCGGGCGACCTCCGCCTCGAGCGCCGCGTCGGCGCCGGGGCGCGCCAGATCGAGCGCGACCACCTCCACCCGCCGCCCCGACGGCCGGATCTCGGCCGCGAGACGCTCCAGGCGCTCGACGCGGCGGGCGACGAGGACGAGGTCGAGCCCCCGCGCCGCGAGGCGCCGCGCGAAGGCCTCGCCGATCCCGCTACTCGCCCCGGTGACCAGCGCGAGCGGCGCCGCGACCGCCATCCTATCGCCCGCCGTCCCGGGCCCAGTCGCGCAGGAACTGGACGAGGAGCCGCACGCCGAAGCCGACCGCCCCCTTCGGGACGTACGGCCGGTCCTTGTCGGCCCAGCTCACGCCGGCGATGTCGAGGTGCACCCAGGGGTAGTCGACGAACTCCTTGAGGAAGAGCGCCGCGGTGATCGACCCGGCGTCGCGACCGCCGCTGTTCTTGATGTCGGCGATGTCGCTCTTGATGAGGTCGCGATACTCGTCGAAGAGCGGCAGCTCCCACACGCGCTCGCCCGACACCTCGGCGGCCGCCTTCACGCGGGCGGCGAGCGCCGGATCGTTCGTCATGAGGCCCGCCGCCTCGGTGCCGAGCGCGACCTTGATCGCGCCGGTGAGCGTCGCGAGGTCGATCACGGCGGCCGGCTTGTAGCGGCTCGCGTAGGCGAGCGCGTCGGCGAGGATCACCCGCCCCTCGGCATCCGTGTTGACGATCTCGGCGGTCTTGCCGTTGAGGAACCGCACGACGTCGCCCGGACGGTACGCCGAGCCGGACGGCGTGTTCTCGGTCCACGGGCAGAGCCCGACGAGGCGCACCGGCAGCTTCAGCGCCGCCACCGCCTTGAAGGTGGCGAGCACCGCCACCGAGCCGGCCTTGTCGTACTTCATCCGGTCCATGCCCTCGGCCGGCTTGAGCGAGATGCCGCCGGTGTCGAACGTGATCCCCTTGCCGACCAGCACCACCGGCGCCCCGGCGCCTCCCGTGCCGTCGTACTCGAGGACGCCGAACCGGGCCGGCTCGAACTCGTGCGAGCCGCGGTTCACCGCCACGATCCCGCCGGCGCCCAGGGCCTTCAGTTCCTCGAGCCCGAGGATCGTCGCGGTGAAGCCCCCCTCCGCGGCGAGGTCGCGCGCGTACTGCGCCATGCGCGACGGCGTGGCCTCGTTCGACGGCGTCGCGATCAGTTCCCGGGCGAAGCGGACCGCGCCGGCCACGATCTCGCCGACCGAGGCGCCGGCCGACACCTCGCCGGGCGCCTCCCCCTCGCCCGCCACGAGCGTCACCTGCGTGAGGCGCGCCGTCTTCTCGGCCTTCTCCCGGTCCTCCGCGTTCGTCTTGAAGCGGTCGAGCCTGTGGAGGCCGAGCAGGATCCCCTCGACGGCCGCCTGGGCCACCTCGGCGAGGCCGGCCGGGCGGCCCTCTGCGCCGCGCGCCGGGCGGAAGAGGGTCGTCGCCAGGTGGGCGGCCCCGACATCGCGCGCGCGCTGCGCCGCCCGGGCGGCGGCCTGCCTTGCGCGGTCGACCGTGAAGTCGGCCTCCTTGCCGAGGCCGACCACGAGCAGGCGCGTCGCGGCGATCCGGCCGCGGCCGTAGACCACCACCGTCTGGCCGTTCTTGCCGGTGAAGTCGCCCGTTTCCAGGAGGTGGGCGATCTGGCCGTCGAGGGCCCGATCGAGGGCGGCCAGCGCCCCGTCGGGGCGGCTCCCCTCGAAGAGGCCGACGGCGAGCACGTCGGCGGCAGTCTCGGCAAGCGGGGTCGTGGTCACGGCAAACGGCATGGCTCCTGGGGCTCCTTCACGAGACAGAGGAACGTCGCGTACCGGTTCGAGGGCGGTGATCGTAGCACGGGCCACGGCCCCGACAGCCGCGGTATACCTGAACGCCTGGGGGAATAAGTCGGCGAGAAGCGGCAAGACGCCCAGGAGGGCGGCTGGCAGAATCGGGACCATGAGCATGACGGTGGACGAGATGTGGCGCGCGTTCGTCGACAGGGACGCCCGGTACGACGGCCGCTTCGTAACCGCGGTCCGCACGACCGGGGTCTTCTGCCGCCCCTCGTGCACCTGTCGCAAGCCAAGGCCGCAGAACGTCGAGTACTACCCGTCGGCCGAGGCCGCCGCGCGCGCCGGCTACCGCCCCTGCAAGCGGTGCCGGCCCGACCTGGCGGGCGGCTCGGCCGAGGCCGAGCGGCGCTTCGTCGAGCAGGCGATCGCCCGCATGCGCGCTCGCGCGAGCGACCCCCTCACGCTGGCCGACCTCGCGGCCGACTGCGGCGCCTCGCCGTCGGCCTTCGCCCGGCGCTTTCGCGCGGCCGACGGCCGAAGCCCCATGCGGGCCCTGGCCGACGTGCGTGCCGAGCGGGCCCTGGCACTCCTGGCCGACCCGTCGTGCACGGTGCTTCAGGCCGCCCTCGAAGCCGGCTTCGGCAGCATCTCCAGCTTCGCTCGGGCGTTCCGGCGGCGGACCGGAATGACCCCCTCGGCCTGGCGCGCCGCGCGGCGCAGGCCGGCAAGCCTCGGTGTCGCCGCTCCCGCGTCGGCGCCAGGCGCCGGGGTCCTCGTCGGGACGAACCATGGGAGCCCTCGATGACGGACGTGACGATCGACTTCACCGTGGTGGACACCCCCTTCGGCCCCATCGGCCTTGCGGCCACGGCCGCGGGGCTCGCGGCGCTCGCGCCGGTCGTCGCCGACGGCGACGAGCCGCGCTTCGGCGCCACCCGGGACATGACCGGCCTCGGACCGCTCTTCGCGCTCGCGCGGCGCGGCCGCCCCGCCGCGCGGTTCGTCGAGCACCCGGCCGACGGACCGCTGCCGCCCCGCCTCGCCGAGGCCGTGGCGGCGCTCAGGGCCTATCTTGCCGGCACGCCGCGCCGCGACGTGGCGCTCGACCTCGCCGGCACCCCGTTCCAGCTCGCCGTCTGGCGCGCGCTGCTCGAGATCCCCTACGGGGCGACCGTGACGTACGGTGAGCTGGCCGCGCGCCTGGGA
>DATCKS010000566.1:0-5729 GCA_036562265.1 Thermodesulfobacteriota bacterium
CGCTGGACGCGCTCATCGCCTTCGCCTTCCTGGCGGCGCTCGTCGCCGTGAGCGGGATCGACCTTCGGATCCGCGAGATCCCCGACGCGATCAGCCTGCCGGGAACCTTCATCGGGCTCCTCGTCTCGCCCTGGTCGGGCCTCGTCAGCTCGCCGTCGGCGGCGCTCGTGGGGGCGCTCGCCGGCGCCGGCGGGCTCTACCTCGTGGCGGCCACGTACGAGTGGATCCGGGACCAGGAGGGGATGGGCCTCGGCGACGTGAAGCTGCTCGCCATGATCGGCGCGGTTCTCGGCTGGGAGGCGCTCGTGCCGACCGTGCTCCTGGCCTCGCTGGTCGGCGCGGTGGTCGGGATCGCGCTCACGGTGGCGAAGGGGCGCAGGGACCTCGCCCTGGCGATCCCGTTCGGGCCGTTCCTCGCCCTCGGCGCCGCCGTGACGCTCCTCGTCCCGGGCTGGTGGATCGCGCTCCTGGCGCGGCTTGCCGGTTGACAGGGCGCCGGCCGGTCGAAGATAATCCGCCCGGCTTTTCGAGGCCACCGGGGGAACGGCGCATGGAGGCAGAGGGGCGCGCGTCGAGTCCCGGCGCCGCGCGAGCCGCGGCGGCGCAGGCGACGGCGCCGGACGGGCCGGCGCGGCCGGCCGTGCCCCCCGCGCGCCGGCGCTTCGGGCTCAGGACCGAGATCGTCGCCAGCATCGCGATCGTGCTGGTCGCGGCCCTCCTCCTGGTCGGCCTCGTCGTCACGAAGGTCATCGAGCGGATCGCGCTCGACCAGCAGGTCCGCTTCGGGGAGGCGGTCCTCCAGTCGCTCCAGTACAACGTCGCGCTCGCCTTCCCGGCCGGCACGGGCGCGCTCGAGTCGCTGCGCGGCGGCCCGCTCGAGACGGCGGCCGCGCTCTACGCCACCGGCGGACAGGTGCTGCGCGTCGTGGTCACCGACCGGCAGGGCGTCGTCCTGGCCGACACGGACGGCCGGGCGGTCGGCACGCGCGACGACGGCGCCGACCTCGCCCGCGCGGTGGCGGAACGCCGCCGCGTGGTGCGGTTCGAGGACCCGGGGCGGCTGTTCAACCTGGCCGACGAGCTGGCCGTGGCCGGACCGATCGTGGTGCGGGGCGAGCCGGTCGGCGCGGCGCGCGTCACGCTCTCGCTGCGCGGCGTCCAGGAGAGCCTGTCGCGAGCCCGGTCGCTCGTGGCGCTCTACGCGGTGGTCGACTCGGCGCTGCTGATCCTCTTCGGCGGCTACCTGTTGACGCGCCGGGTCGTGACGCCGGTTCGGCGCCTCGCCGACACGACGCGCCGGATCGCCGAGGGGAACCTCACGGAGTACGCGCCGGTGTACTCGACCAACGAGATCGGCGAGCTGGCCGCATCGTTCAACACGATGATCGACGCGCTGGCCGAGCACCGCCGCCGCCTGGAAGAGCAGGTGGCCTCCACCGAGCGGGCCAACCAGGAGCTGGAGCGGGCCAACCGGGAGCTCAAGCGGGCCCAGGAGGAGGTCATCCGGTCGGAGAAGCTCGCCTCCGTCGGCCGCCTCGCGGCCGGCGTGGCGCACGAGATCGGCAACCCGCTCGGCGCCGTGCTCGGGTACGTCGACATCCTCCAGAAGGGGAGCGACGGCGAGGAGGCGGCCGACTGCCTGCGGCGGATCGAGATGGAGACCCGCCGCATCCAGCGGATCATCACCGATCTCCTGCGCTTCTCGCGTCCCGCCCCGGTGGAGGTGCGGCCGACGCCGCTCAACGACGTCGTGCGCGAGGCGGTCGACCTCCTCAGGCCGCAGCAGGCGCTGCGCGGCATCGACCTCGTGACCGACCTGGCGGAGCCGTCGCCCGTGGTCCTGCTCGACCGGAACCTCATGGCGCAGGTCCTGATCAACCTCGCCATCAACGCGGCCGACGCCATGCCGGACCGCGGAGGCGGCCGGGGGCGGGGGCGGCTCGCCATCGCCACGCGCGTGACCCGCTTCGAGTCGGGCCCCACGATGGCGGAGCTGGCGCCGCGGCGCCGGAGCGAGGACCCGCCGGGGGCGGACTTCTCGCACCTGCGCGGGTCGGCCTCGAGGCCGCGCATCAGGCGGGGCGACCTCGTGGCCGAGGTCACCGTGTCCGACACGGGCGAGGGGATTCGCCCGGAGGACCTCGGCCGCGTCTTCGACCCGTTCTTCACGACCAAGCCGCCGGGGCAGGGGACGGGGCTCGGCCTCGCCATCTGTTTGCGCATCGTCGAGTCCTTCGGCGGCCACATCGACGTCCGATCGACGCGCGGCGTCGGGACGACCGTGACCATCCTGCTGCGCCTGGCGGAGACGCCGGTGCAGCGCGCTTTTCCGGCGGGAGTGTGATGCTCAAGCGGATCCTGATCGTCGACGACGAGGAGAGCATGCGCCACATGCTCTCGATCATGCTCAAGAAGGAAGGCTTCGAGGTCGAGGTGGCGGCCAACGGCCAGCTCGCCCTCGAGGCGCTCTCGAGGAGCGGCTTCGACGCGGTCCTCTGCGACATTCGCATGCCGGAGATGGACGGGGTCGGCTTCCTCAAGTCGCTCGGCCAGCGGGTCCACGAGCTGACGGTCATCATGATGAGCGCCTTCGGGACGATCGACACCGCCATCGAGGCGATGAAGCTCGGCGCGTACGACTACATCAGCAAGCCCTTCAAGTCGGACGAGATCCTGCTCACGCTTCGCAAGGCCGAGGAGCGGGAGCGGCTGCGCCGCGAGAACGCGCGTCTGCTCTCCGAGGTGCAGCAGACGTACAGCTACGACAGCATCGTCGGCAAGAGCGCGCCGATGCAGGAGGTCTTCAAGACCCTCCAGAAGGTCGCCGGCTACAAGTCCACGGTCCTCCTCATGGGCGAGAGCGGTACCGGCAAGGAGCTGCTCGCCCGCGCGGTCCACTACAACAGCCCGCGCAAGGACAGGCCGTTCGTCGCCGTCAACTGCGGCGCCATCCCCGAGAACCTCCTCGAGAGCGAGCTGTTCGGGCACGTCAAGGGGGCCTTCACCGACGCCTCCCGCACCAAGAAGGGCCTCTTCGAGGAGGCCCACGAGGGGACGCTCTTCCTCGACGAGATCGGCGAGCTGCCGCTGCCGCTCCAGGTCAAGCTCCTGCGCGTCCTCCAGGAGGAGGAGATCCGGCGCGTCGGCGACGTGAAGGCGATCAAGGTGGACGTGCGCATCATCGCGGCCACCGTGAAGGACCTCGAGAAGGAGGTGAAGGCCGGGCGGTTCCGCGAGGACCTCTTCTACCGGCTCAACGTCCTGCCGATCCACGTCGCGCCGCTTCGGGCCCGCAAGGAGGACATCCCGGCGCTCGTCGACCACTTCATCAAGAAGCACAACGCGAGGCTCGAGATGCGGGTCTCGGGGATCACGCCGGAGGCGCTCGAGCTGCTCGTGGAGTACGACTGGCCGGGCAACGTGCGGGAGCTGGAGAACACCATCGAGCGTGCGATCGTGCTGACCGACACGAGCCACATCCAGGTCGCCAACCTCCCGCCGGCCATCCGCGACTTCCGGAGCCGCAACCGCCTCGAGCTGCTCAAGGACGAGTACTCGATCAAGAAGACGAGCCGCATCCTGGAAGAGGAGCTGATCCGCAAGGCGCTCGCGAAGACCCGCGGCAACCGGACGCACGCGGCCAAGCTGCTCGAGATCAGCCACCGGGCCCTGCTCTACAAGATCGCCGAGTACGGCATCGAGGACGGCCGCACCCGGGCGAGCTAGGCCCGGGGCGGGCCCGACCCCGGTGCGGGCCCCGAAAAAAGTAGCGATCGGGACGCGCCGCGCGGACAGCGGCGCGGGGCCTGGGGCCCCGGCTTCCCGCCGGCAGCGGGGCGTTGCCCTCCCGCGGGCGCCCGTGCCGCCGGGTGGCACGCCGCTTGCTCGTCGTCCGCCGCGCGATGCCGGCACGACTGCGACCACGGGAGGCTCGGCGCGGGGAGGCGGCGGGGGTCACCCTCGTCGAGTTGGCCGTCGCCCTCGCCGTGGCGGTCGTCGTGACGCTCGGCATCTACCTCCTCTACGCGGGCGCCACCCGCTCCTTCGTGGCCCGCGACCCGGTCCTCGAGGCCCAGCGGGTCGCCCGCCTCGCCATCGAGTCGCTGACGCAGGACCTGCTTCGCGCCGGGTACGGGGTTCCGTGGCCCGCCCCGGCCATCCCCCACGCATCGGCCGACGCCGTCACCGTCGAGTACTTCAACGACCAGGCCGACCGGTTCGAGCGGGTGCGGTACGCCCTCGACGGCGAGGGTCGGCTCGTCCGCGAGGTGCTGCGCAGGACGGGAGACGACTGGACGGCGCCGCCCGAGTCGGTGCTGAGGGAGGTCGTCGCCGAGCACGTCCGCTTCGCCGACACCGACGGCGACGGCGTGCGGGAGCCGGGCGAGGCCCCCGCGCTCGAGTTCGCCTTCTTCACGGAAGCGTCGGCGCCGGCCTCGCCGGGCGCGGACGGGCGCCTCGACGTGACCATCCCGCTCGACGCCGCCTCGGGAGACGCGGCCGCCGGGCGCCTGCGCCTGATCCGCCGCGTCGCGATCACCCTCACCGTGCGGCCGGCCGAGCCCGACCCCGTGACCGGCGCCTACCTCCACCGGACGCTTCGCGCCGAGGTCGTCCTGCGCCACGCCGGCGGGGGGCCGACGTGAAGCGCTCCGCCCACCACCCGCCCGCGCCCTGACGGCGCGCCGATCCGTCGGTTCGGGCGACCGGGCCGGCGAGACGGCCGCAACCGGGCCTCGCGGCGCCGTTCGGGCCCGCTCGTACCTCGCAAAAAGTTCGCAGGCAGGCCAACCTGCTTGCGCGCTGCGGCCGCCCGCGCCCGGCGTGACGGCCCGGCAATTGTCGTCCAAGTTGCTGACGTGGCGAGGATATTTGACTGGAAGCACAGGTCAGGTGACCCTGGCATGGCGCTTGCTCGGTCGCCGGGCATGCACACGCGTCGCTCGGCGACCGCGGCCTCGGGCTTCACGCTCATCGAGGTCGTCGTCGTCCTGACGGTCATGGTGATCTTCATGCTGATCGCCCTGCCGAGCTTCCGGACCTGGGTGGTTCAGCAGCAGCTGCAGTCCGCCGTGGCGCAGGTCGAGGCCGACCTGCGGCTGGCGCGGATGACGGCGATCAACGAGAACGGGCCGGCGACGATCCGGTTCCAGGCGCCGCCCGGCAACGCCTACGAGGTCTTCATCGACGACGGCGCCGGCGGGGGGACCGCGCGCAACCTCCAGCGGGACGGGGGCGAGACGCTCGTCGTGTCGCGGACGCTCGATCACGGGATCGTCTTCTCGGCGGTCGACTTCAACGGCGGGGTCGCCATGTCGTTCAACGGCCGTGGGCTCAAGGCGCTGCCGGCCACCGGGCTCGCCCAGGTCGTTCTCGAGAACCGGGACGGGACCCGGTACCGGATTCGGGTGAGCCCCGCGGGGAGCATCGATGTCTCGCGTCTGTAGACCCGGCGTGCGCCGCGCGGCCGCCACGAAGCGCGCTGGCTTCACCCTTCTCGAGGTGCTCGTCGCGGCGGTCATCCTCGCCGTCGGCCTCCTGGCGCTCGGCGCCGCCGAGATCACGGCGGCCGGCGCCACCGGCCGGTCGCGCGCGGTGTCGATCGCCACGGCGTACGGCGAGGAGATGATCGAGCGCATCCGCCGCAACCGCGACGAGATCGCCGCCTACAACGGCTTCGACACGCAGAACTCGACGACCCGGCCGCCCGGGGCCGGCATGCTGCAGAC
>DATCKS010000570.1:0-2294 GCA_036562265.1 Thermodesulfobacteriota bacterium
CGCGGCGCGGAGGTCGTGCTCGGCGGCGCGTGCGCCCTCGGCCTCGACCCCGTCGTGTACGTCTCGTCGTACGTCGCGCTGCTGCCCGGCGACGGGGAGCTGAGGCCGGACTCGCCCGTCGGCCGCCCGCCGACCGCGTACGCGCGCTCGAAGGCGCAGGCCGAGGAGGTGGCGCGGGCCCTCCAGGCCGGCGGCGCCCCGGTCACGATCGTCTACCCCGGGATGGTGTGGGGGCCGCACGACCCGTGCGAGGGCGAGAGCACGCTGCTGGCCCGCGACCTGCTCGCCGGGCGGATCCCGGTCGGCTCGCCCGGCGCCGTGCCGGTCACCGACGTGCGCGACCTCGCCGCCGCGATCGCCGCGGCGGTCGAGCCCGGCCGCGGCCCCCGCCGCTACCTCGTCGCGGGCGAGCTGCTCCCGCTCGCCGAGGTCATGCGGACCGTCGCGGCCGCGGGCGGGCGGCGGCCGCCGCGCGGGGTCATGCCGGCGCCGCTCGTGCTCGCGGCCGGCCGCGTCTGCGACGCGCTCCAGCCGCTCGTGCGGGGGCGCCTGCCGCTCGGCCGGCAGGGACCGTGGACGGCGCTCCACGCCCGGCCGCTCGACACGACGGCGACGCGCCGCGACCTCGGCGTGGCGTTCCGCCCCGCCACGGCGACGCTCGCCGACACCGTCGGCTGGCTCCAGGGCGAGCGGCCCGCGACGGCGGCGGAGGCGGCGGCGTGACCGCGCGCCTGCGCGCTCACGGCACCCTCGGCAACGGCGGAGGCCGCCCCGAGGGGCGGCCTCCGTCCAAAGCACTCGCCTGTTGCGAGGAAGGCTACGCCGACGCGCCGGCCGGCTCCTCGACGCGACGCGGCAGGAACGTCTCGCGGGCGATGACGAGCCGCTGGATCTGCGAGGTACCCTCGTAGAGCTGCATGATCTTCGCGTCGCGCATGAGCTTCTCGACCGGGTACTCCTTGATGAAGCCGTAGCCGCCGTAGACCTGGACGGCGTCGACGGTGACCTCCATCGCGGTGTCGGCCGCGAAGCGCTTCGCGTGCGACGACATGATCGTGTTCCGCTTGCCCTGGTCGAGCAGGACGGCGGACTTCCACGTCAGCAAGCGCGCCGCCTCGATCTTCGTCGCCATGTCGGCGATCATGAACTGGATCGCCTGGTGCATGGCGATCGGCACGCCGAACTGGACGCGCTCCTTCGCGTAGTCGCGCGCGAACTCGAAGGCCGCCCGCGCGATGCCGACCGCCATCGCCGCCACGCCCGGGCGGGTGCGGTCGAGGGTCATCATCGCGAGCTTGAACCCCTTGTTCTCCTCGCCGAGGAGGTGGTCGGCCGGCACCTCGACGTCGTTGAAGCTGATCGTCGCGGTGTTGGAGGCGCGCTGGCCGAGCTTGTCCTCCTTCTTGTCGACGACGACGCCGGCCTCACGCGGGACGACGAAGGCCGAGATGCCCTTGTGCCCGGCGTCCGGGTCCGTCTTCGCGTAGACGGTGTACCAGTCGGCGTAGCCGCCGTTGGTGATGAAGCACTTCGTGCCGTTGATGACGTACTTGTCGCCCTTCTTGACGGCCGTCGTGCGCATGCCCGAGACGTCGGAGCCGGCGTCGGGCTCGGTCAGGCAGAACGACGCGAGCTTCGGCTCCTCGCAGAGCATGCTCAGGTACTGCTTCTTGATCTTCTCCGAGCCGCCGAGGAGGACCGGAGCGGTGGCGAGGCCGTTGCACATCAGCGTCGTCCCGATGCCGGAGCAGCCCCAGCCGAGCTCCTCCTCGATGAGGCAACCGGTGAGGAAGTCGAGGCCGGGCCCGCCGTACTCCTCCGGGATGTGGGTGTTCATCAGGCCGACCTCGAAGGCCTTCTTGATGATGTCCTCGGGCCAGGTGCCGTCCTTGTCGTACTCCCAGGCGACGGGACGGATCTCCTTCTCCGCGAAGCTGTGCGCCAGCTCCTGGAGGTCCTTCTGCTCGTCGGTCAGCGTGAAATCGACCACGTGAACGGTGCTCCCTGTCCGGGACGGCGATGCCGCCGCCCGATTGATTCGTCAGTCAAAACCCCGCACAAGGGTACCGAAACCACGCGCCCGCGACACCGCCTGGCGCCTACGAGATCCGGCTAGGCGAGGACGATCCGGGCGACGAGCCAGACCCCGCCGGCGATCGCGGCGAGGCTGAGCAGGAGCAGGCCGGCCTGCTCGGGCGCGACGAGCGGGCGGCCGGGGGCCAACGTCCGGCGTCTGAGTCGCCGCCACATGCCGTCACACTATGGGAATGGAGGCCTTCGGCCTGGTGGTGATC
>DATCKS010000283.1:0-13909 GCA_036562265.1 Thermodesulfobacteriota bacterium
CTCGTCGACGGCGGCCCGGCAGGCGAGCACCGGGCGGCCGTTCACCGTCACCCCGCAGGTGCCGCAGACGCCGGTGCGGCACATGCGCCGGAAGGCGAGCGAGGGAACCGTCGTCGCGGCCACCAGGAGGGCGTCGAGGACGCTCGCGCCGGGCGGCGCGTCGACCTCGAAGGCCTCGAGGTAGGCGCGCCCCTCCCCTACGGGGTCGAATCGCCGGACGACCAGGGTAAGCGGCATCCCGTGATGCAGTCTACCCGCGAGGATCGCGCGCGGGGTCCGGGAAGTCCTCGACCTCGACCGACACCGGCCGCTGCGGCCGCTCGTTCACGACGAGGCGGAAGACGTCCGGCCGCGCGTAGTGGCCGACGACGTCGAAGTCGTACTTCCCCTGGGCGAGGAGCGCCGGGTCGAGGTCGGCCACGAGGATCCCCTCCTCCCCGAAGAGCGGCCCGGCGAGGTAGTCGCCCAGCGGCGCGACGATGGCGCTGCCGCCGCGCGAGAGGACCTCCGGCGCGCCGGCGAGTTCGTCGTAGACCTCGACGTCGCGCGGGACCATCGCCTTCGTGAGGTACTGGCAGGCCGACAGGACGAAGCAGCGCCCCTCGAGCGCGACGTGCCGGATCGTCGCCTGCCAGGAGTCGCGCGAGTCGGCGGTCGGCGTCACGTACAGCTCCACGCCCTTGGCGTACATCGCCATCCGCGCGAGCGGCATGTAGTTCTCCCAGCAGACGAGGGCGCCCAGGCGGCCGATGTCGGTCGAGAGCACCGTGAGCGTGCTGCCGTCCCCCTCGCCCCAGATGTAGCGCTCCGCCGCGGTCGGCTTGAGCTTGCGGTGCGTCCCGAGGAGCCGGCCGTCGGGACCGAAGAAGAGCACGGTGCAGTAGAGCGTGCCGCGGCTGTAGGTCGAGTCGCGCTCGATCACGCCGACGACCACGTACGCGCCCGCCTCGCGCGCGGCGGCGCCGAGCGCCTCGGTGGCCGGGCCCGGCACGTCGACGGCGTTCGCCCAGTAGCGCGCGAACGCCTCGCGCCCCGCGAGGCTCCGCCGGCCGACCGAGGTGCCGAACCTGAGCGACCAGGGGTAGGCCGGGACGAACGCCTCGGGGAAGACGATCAGGCGGGCGCCGCGGCCGGCGGCGTCGCGGACGAGGTCGGCCGCCTTGCGAATCGTCGCCTCGCGATCCATGTAGACGGAGGCCGCCTGGACCACCGCGGCGCGAACGGGACGGCCGAGGTCCGGCGGCCGCCCGACCCCTCCCACCCCGCTCATGCCTTCTGCTCCGCGAAGACGGCGTTGGCCGTCCGGAAGGCCTCCACGCCGGCGGGGACGCCGCCGTACACGGCGGCCTGCATGAGCGTCTCGCGGATCTCCTCCTTCGTCGCGCCGTTGCGAAGGGCGCCCCGGATGTGGAGGCCGAGTTCGTGCGGGCGACCGAGCACGGCGAGCATGGCGAGGTTCAGGAGGCTGCGGGTGCGCCGGTCGAGACCGGGGCGGGTCCAGATGGCGCCCCAGCAGTACTCGGTCAGGAGGTCCTGCCACGGCTTGTTGAAGTCGTCGGTGAGCGACAGCGACTTCTCGACGTACTCGGGTCCGAGGACCTCCGTCCGGACGGCCTTGCCCGCTTCGTACAACGAACGATCCATCGTCGAATCTCCTCTCCGTGCGGCCGCCTCGTCTCCCGACCCGCCTCGGTCCGCCGAGGTCGGGTGCGAGCGGCGGCCGATCGTCTCGCGCCTATTCGTATCGGTCCCGATCGAGCACCGAGGCGTCGTGCGACGGCAGGATCGTGGCTCCGGCGGCCGCGATCCGCTCGAAGCTCCGATAGTACGCCGCCAGGTCGACGTGGATGCCGTTCGGGGTGAAGTACGGCCTGTGGCGTCCGGGCAGGTTGTCGAGCAGCGGAACGTTGTCGCTCGCGATGACGTAGCGGCCGGAGGCCCCCTGCACGACGACCGACTGCAGGCCCGGCGTGTGTCCCGGCGTGTGCCAGATGGTGACTCCTGGGGCGATCTCGAGGTCCCCTTCGATCAGGGTGAGGCGCGCCCCGAGGAAGGGCGGCATCCGGGGCGACGGCTCGAAGAGCCCGTCGGAGTCGTAGGCCCAGACGTGGAGCGGCAGCGGCGCGAGCGCGTACTGGAACTCCGCTCGCTGGGCGTAGATCGTCGCCTTCGGGAAGAGGTGGTTGTTCGAGCAGTGGTCCCAGTGGAGGTGCGTGTTGACGACCACGTCGATGTCCCCGGGGCGGACGCCGAGGCGGGCCAGGGCGGCAAGCGGCGTCTGCTCGGGGCGCTGCGACATCGGGTGGTGATGCCGGGCGGTCGCCTCCGGCGCGCCGACGCCGGTGTCGACCAGGATCCGGCGGCCGCCGGCCTCGATGTAGAACATGACGAAGGGGATCGTGATCGGCGTGGGCGGGGCGCCCATCACGAAGGTCGCCCGATCTCGCTCCCCGTCGCCGACGTGCAGAGGATGGATCACCGGCGCGCGCATCACGTCACCTCCGTCCCGGCCTTCCGGCCGCCGATCCCGGCCCACTGCTCGTGGAACCTGTGCATCGCCTGCCCCTCGCCCGGCGGCGTCCCCACGGCAACGACCTGCGAGCCGCACACCGGCAGGCGGTCACGGTAGCGCTCCGCGAGGTCGTCCGGTCCGGCGGCCGTCACGGCCAGGGTCTCGCGCGCCGCGCCGGCCGCCCGTCCTGTCAGATCCCGAGGTACGCCGTCCGGACCCGGTCGTCGTCGCGCAGCGCCGCGGCCGGCCCCTCGAGGACGACCCGCCCGGACTCGAGCACGTAGCCGCGCTCCGCGACCGCGAGCGCCATGGCGACGTTCTGCTCGACGAGGAGGATCGACACGCCGCGGCGGTGGATGTCGACGAGCGTCCGGTGCAGTTCCTCCACCACCATCGGCGCGAGCCCGTGACTCGGCTCGTCGAGGATCAGGAGCTTCGGCTCGAGCATCAGCGCCCGGCCGACCGCGACCATCTGCTGCTCCCCGCCCGAGAGGGTCCCGGCGAGCTGCCCCCGGCGTTCGCCGAGGCGCGGGAAGAGGGCGAAGACCCGCTCGAGCCGCCCGGCGACGTCCGCCGTGTGCCGGAGGGCGTAGGCGCCGAGGCGGAGGTTCTCCTCGACCGTCATCTCCGGGAAGACCTGCCGCCCCTCCGGGACGTGGGCGATGCCGAGCGCCGGCACCCGGTGGGGAGGAAGCGGCATGAGGTCGCGCCCCTCGAAGCGGATCTCTCCCCGCGAGCGCGGCACGAGCCGCGAGATGCTCCGAAGGAGCGTGCTCTTGCCGGCGGTGTTGGCGCCGATCACGCAGACGAACTCCCCGCGGCCCACCTCGAGCGACACGCCGTGGAGCACCTCGTTCGCGTCGTACGCGGCGTACAGGTCCCGGATCTCGAGCACGGCGTCACCTCGGCGCCGCCGCGCCGGCGTCCGGCCCGGCCGGCTCGCCGTGCGCCTTGCCGAGATAGGCCCGGACGACGGCCGGATCGCGGGCGATCCTGGCCGGCGGGCCATCCGCGATCACCTCGCCGAAGTCGAGCGCCAGGATCCGGTCGCAGAGCGACATGATCGGACGCATGTGGTGCTCGACGACGACGAGCGTGAGCCCCTCGTCGCGAAGGGAGCGGATCAGGTCGACGACCTCGTTCATCTCGACGGGCGTGAGCGCGGCCATGACCTCGTCGAGCAGGAGCACCCGCGGCTCCGTGCAGAGCGCCCGCGCCAGCTCGACGCGCGAGCGCTCGGGGAACGAGAGGTCCGCGGCCCGCTTGCCGGCGATGCCGTCGAGCCCGACCCGCGCGAGGACCCGCTCGGCCAGCGCGCGCGCCTCCTTGAGGCTTCGGCGCACGAGGCCGCCCGTCAGGACGTTGTCGAGCACGCTCATCTCCCCGAAGAGCGCGACGTTCTGGAACGTCTTCGTCATCCCGGCGGCGGCCACCCGATGCGGCGGCCATCCGGTGACGTCCCGGCCCTCGAGGCTGATGCGTCCCGCCGAGGGACGCACGAGGCCGACCAGCAGGTTGAACAGCGTCGTCTTGCCGGCGCCGTTGGGGCCGATGAGGCCGAGGATCTCCCCCCGCCGCAGGTCGAAGGAGACCCGCCTGACCGCCTCGAGCCCGCCGAAGCGGCGCGACAGGTCCGTGACGCGCAGGACGACCTCGCTCACGGCCGTCCCTCGCGCCGCGCGAGCCGCCTGGCCCGCTCCCCCAGGGCGACGAGCCCCCTCGGCTCGAGGAGGATCACCGCGATGAGGAGGAGGCTGTAGAAGAGCTGCGACACGCCGGCCGCCTGGTTGGTGAGGAACGCGTTGGCGAACTCCTCGACCGGGATCAGGAACGCCGCCCCGGCGATCGGCCCCCAGACCGAGCCGAGCCCGCCGACGATCGCGACGAGCGCCATGCGCACCGAGACGGTCGCCAGGCCGAAGATCGTGTCGGGATCGAAGAAGTAGTTGAGCTGGGCGTAGAGGGTGCCGAGGAGCGCCGTGATGAAGGCCGACACGAGCATCGCCGCGAGCTTGGCCCTGTAGGTGTCGACGCCGATCACCTCGGCCGCCTCCGGGTTCTCCTTGAGCGCGCGCAGCCGGTAGCCGAGCCGTCCCGCCTTGATCCGCCAGAAGACGACGCTCACCCCGACCAGCGCGGCCAGCATGATGTAGTAGTACGGCACGCTGCTCGTGAACTGGAACATCGCCAGGTCGTCGCCGAGGAACGGCACCGAGATGCCGACCGGACCGCCGGTCACCTCGGTCCAGCTATTGGCCACCACCCGCAGCACCTCCCCGAAGGCGAGCGTCGCCAGAGCGAAGTAGTGGCCGCGCAGCCGGAAGGTCGGGATGCTCAGCGCCACGGCGGCGACCACGGCGATCGCGCCGCCAACGAGCATGCCGATCCAGGGCGTGACCCCGTGGTCGCGCAGGAGGATCGTCGAGGTGTACGCGCCGATGCCGAAGAACGCCGCGTGGCCGAGCGACACCTGGTTGGCGAGCCCGCCGAGGAGGTTCCAGGCCTGCCCCATCGCCGCGAAGAGGAAGACCAGCGTGAGGACCCGCATCGGGTAGCCGAGCGGGTCGAGCACGAGCGGGGCCGCCGCTGCCAGCCCGACCAGGACGACGGCGGGGAGGCACCGGCGCCACCGCTTCACCGTCCCGCCCCGAGGAGCCCCGTCGGCTTGACGGCGAGCACCGCGATGAAGACGAGGAAGAGCACGAGGTTCTGCAGGTGGATCGGGAAGAGCAGCGCCGACACCGACTGGATGATCCCGACGACGACGCCGCCGACCATCGCCCCCGAGATGCTCCCGAGCCCCCCGAGGACCACGACCGTGAACATCAGGACGACGAACTGGCCGCCCACGGTCGGGAAGACGGTCATGTAGGGCAGGATGACCGCCCCGCCGAAGGCGGTGAGCCCGGTGCCGAGCCCGAAGGCGATCCAGTACATCCGGGTGACGTCGATCCCTACCAGCCTGGCCGCCGTCGGGTTCTGCGCCGTGGCGCGCATCGCCTGGCCCACGGCGGTGCGCCGCAGGAAGAGCGAGAGCGCCGCGCCCGACGCCACCGACATCAGGAACGCGGCGAGGTACGGGACGCTGACGAAGATCCCCCCGATGCGGAGCGCCGACGTCTGGTACGGGGTCTGGACCGACCGGAACTCCGAGCCGAAGGCGATGAGCGCCGCGTTCTCGAGCGCGAGGAGCAGCCCGACCGTCAGGAAGATCTGCGAGACCTGCGGCGCCTTAAGGATCGGGGTGATCAGCGTGCGCTGCAGGACCGCCCCCAGCGCGAACACCACGACGAGGGCGATCAGGGAGCCCAGGAGGGGGTCGATCCCGAAGAGCGCCCAGGCGTGGTAGGCGATGTACATCCCGAGCATCAGGAACGCCGCGTGGGCGAAGTTGACGATCTCCATGACGCCGAAGACGAGCGTCAGCCCGATCGACGTCACGGCGTAGACCCCGCCGATCAGCACCCCGTTGACGACGGCCTGGAGGAGGTCCATCCCCCCGTCAGCTCCGCCAGATCGGCTTCGCCCTGGCGACCGTCTCGGGGTACACCGTCACCAGCTCGGCGCCCCGCCACTGGACCATGATCGGGTAGGTCTCGGTGTTGAGCCCCGTCTGGTCGAACGCGACGCAGCCGCCGGGCAGCGCCTTGACGATGCCGTCGCAGACCCGGCCGGCGGCGAGCGCCTCGCGGACCGCGTCGGGCCGGTCCGACTTCGCCGTCTCGAGCGCGCGCGCGAGCAGGTGCATCGTCGCCGCGTGCTCGATCGCCTCGTGCACCATGAAGTAGCCGTATCGCTCCCGGAAGGGCTGCGTCTCCTCCGGCGCGAGGTCGTAGTTCGACGTGTTGACCGAGAGGACCCCCTCCGCGTACTCCCCGAGCGCCCGGTGGAAGTCGGGAATGACGTAGCCGGCCGCGCCGCCGATGGCGGGGATGTCGACCCGCTGCTGCCGCATGGTGCGGATGATGAGGATGGAGTCGTTCAGGTACGAGACCGGGAAGACCGCCCTGGCCCCCGAGGCGCGCAGCTTGCCGATCAGCGGGGTCACGTCGGTGATCCCGAGCGGGTAGGCCTCGTCCATCACGACCTCGACCCCCGCCTCCTTCGCCGCGGCCCGAAGCCCCGTGGCCTGGGAGGTGCCGTAGGCGGTGTCCTCGTACATGATGGCGACGCGATCGAGCGTCTCGCCGGCCGCCTTCGCGATCCCGAGCGTGTACTCGAACTGTGCCTTGCCGATCACCGACGCCTTCGAGACGACCTGGAAGACGTACTTGAAGCCGCGCCCGGTGATCTGGTCGGAGAACGACATGGTCAGGAGCGGGATGCGCCGCCGCTCGGTGACCTCCGAAACCGCGAGGGTCAGGGAGGAGGCGAACGCGCCGAGGACGGCCACGACGTTGTTGCGCGTGATCAGGCGCTGGGCCACGGTGGCGGCGGTGGCGGGGTTGGAGGTGGCGTCGGCGACGACGAGGTTGATCGTCGCCCCTCCGAGCGCCCCGATGCCGCCCGCGGCGTTGATCCGGTCGGCGACGAGCTCGATGCCGTTTCGCGCGTTGATGCCGAACTGGGCGTTGGCGCCGGACAGCGGCAGGAGGACGCCGACGTTGATCGTCGGCGCCGCCGCACGGGCCGCCCTGGTCCGGCCCGCGCCGAGCGTCAGGCCCGCCGCCGCCGCGAGCGAGCGGCTCACGAGGTCCCGCCGGGTGAGGCCCCGGCTCCGGGCGTTCGCGCGACCGTCGTTGCCGTATCGATCCATCGCTCTCCTCCCCATGCTCGTGGGCCGCGAGTCGCCTCGCGGCGTCATCGCGCGCCGAGCGCCTCGCTGATGCGGCGCGCGGCGTCGCACATCCGCTCGACGAGGACGTCGCGGCGCTCCCGCGCCCGCGCTCTGAGCGCGGAGATGTGCACGGCGCCGATCACCTCGCCGGCGTGGTTGCGGATCGGCGCGGCGAGGCCGTAGACGCCCTCGACGTTCTCTTCTTCGCTGACGGAGTACCCCTGCTGCCGGATCCGCTCGAGCTCGCGGACCAGGCGTGCGCGGTCGGTGATCGTCGCCGGCGTCATGGCCGGCAGTCCGCGCTCGGCGATCACCTCGTCGAGGAGCCCCGGCGGCCCGAAGGCCAGGAGCAGCTTCCCGACGGCGGTGGAGTGGAGGTAACGGGGCAGGCCGAGGCGGAGATTGAGCCCGATCGACTGGCTCCCCTCGACGCGGTCGACGTAGATGAACTCCGTCCCGGTCCGGATGCCGAGGTAGCTGTCCTCGCCGGTCAGCGCCGAGAGCGCCTCCAGGTGCGGCCGCGCCACGCGAACGAGCTGCAGGCCGCCGACGATCCGGTGGGCGAGCTGCACCAGCACCGGTCCGGCGCAGTAGCGGCGCGTCTGCGGGTCGAGCGCGACGACGCCGCGGTCGACCAGGTAGCGGAGGAGCACCGAGACCGTGCTCCTCGGCAGCGAGAGGCGGCGGCTGATGTCGGAGCCGGTGAGGCCGGCCTCCTCGAGCGTCAGGATGTCGAGCAGGTCGATCAGGCGGCCGTACCCCCGTCCCGCCGTCTGCCTGCGGACGCCCGGCCGCCCCCTCAACCGCCGTTTTCCCGACACGGGCGCCAGCCTTTCCCGCCTCCGCGTGGTGTTCAGCATGTTGAACACCATGACCGCATACTGAAACGATATCGGCGCTCGGCTCGATGTGTCAAACGGTTTTATGCGAGCGAGGTCCGGGCCGGCAAGAGGGCGATTTCGTCGCGCCGTTGCGCAGCGCGCCGCGGAGGTGCGCCGCCGCCTCGATCGAGCGGCCGAGCACCGCAAGCCTGGTGGTGTCTATCGGTGTCTGTCGATGAGCCGCGACGCAGCGCCCGCGTCGACGTCGAACGGCGACCCTGCAACCTCAGGACGGCCCGCCGCCGGCGACGATCTCGAAGGCCGACGCCGTACCGCCGAACGGCTTGCCTCCGACAAGGTCTCTGCCGGATCGACCGCGGCGGCCGCGGTGACCTGGACGGGTGGCTACGACGGTGACCGGGACGGCGCGGATCGAAACCCGCGGAGGCGCGCCGTGCAGGGTCTTCGCGCGCCGGGTGCCTACGGCGTGACCACCGCCCTGCGGGGACCGGAGCCGGCCGTGAACGGCGACCCCGCCACGGGCGTGAGCGCCCCGGTGGCCTGGTCGATGGCCAGGACGGCAACGGTCCCCGCGGAGTAGCCCGGGGCCACCAGGAAGCGGCCGGCCGGCTCCACGAGCATGCCGAACATGCCCGCCACGCCGCCCGCGAAGGGAGCGCCGGGGACCGCGGCGAGCGCGCCGGTCCCGCCGTCGATCTGGAAGGCGTGGACGGTGGTGTCCCCGAGCACGGCGCTCATCGCGTACAGGAACCGGCCGCCCGGGTCCATCGCGAGCGCGGCCGGAGCGCTGAAGACGGTGGCGAGCGCGGCATTCTCCGCCATGACGCCCGTCAAGGGGTCCACGTCGAAGACGCGGATGACCGCGCCGTTGCGGTTGGCGACGTAGAGGAAGCGACCCGACGGGTCGAAGGCGAGCGCCGACGGTACGCCGGCGCTCGGGAAGGGCGAGCCGGGAAGGGGCGAGAGCGCGCCGGATCGCAGGATGGCGAAGCCCGAGATCGTCTCGTCGCCGCCGTTGGCGACGTAGAGCGCCACGCCCGCGGGATGCATCGCCGCTGCGAAGGCGCCCTGTCCGGCGTCGACCGGCGGGCCGAGGGGCGAGAGGCTTCCGTCCGCCGCGACGGCCATCGGCCGCACCTGGGCCGTGGCCTGGCTCGAGAGCACGTAGATGGCCCCGCCGTCCGGGTCGGCGACGAGCGCGCTCGGGCGGGTGATCGGCCCGTACGGCGACCCCGTCAGCGGCGAGAGCGCGCCCGTCGCCTGATCGACGGCGAAGCCGCTGACCGTGCCGTCGTCCTCGTTGGCCACGTAGAGGAAACGTCCGGACGGGTGGCGAGCGATCCCGTACGGCACGAGGCCGGCCGCGAAGGGCGACCCGGGTAGCTGGGTCAGGCCCCCCGTCTCGCCGTCGAACCGGAACGCGGCAACGGCTCCGTCCCCGGCGTTTGCCGTGTAGACGAACCTGGCGGGCGCCGCCGCCGGTGTCCCACCCCCTCCGCCTCCGCCGCAGCCGGCGAACGCGAGGAACCCGAGCGCGACGAGCGCGCGCGCGACGTGTGTCGTCGTCGGCATGCGCGCATGGAAGCAGGCCCGGCCGAGCTTGACAAGCGCTTTCTTGTTTTACGACTCGTCCCTGGGCGTGACCGCCGGCTCGACGCGGATCGCGTACTTGCTCATGCGGCTCCTCAAGGTGTTGCGGCTGATGCCGAGGAGTCGGGCCGCCTGCACCTGGTTGCCGGCCGTACGCTCGAGCGCCTTGGTGATGAGGACCCGCTCGACGGCCGGCATGAGCTTCTCGCGACCCCGCGTGGCGACGGCCCGCGCGAGCGCGCGCTCGAGGAGCGCCTCCCACCCGATCGAGTCGAGCGATTCGGCGGCGGCCGCGGGGGGCGTCTCGGCCGGCGCGGGCTCGGGCGCCTGCGCGCCGGCGTCGACGCCGAGGCGGAGGTCGTCGGCGGTGAGGAGCGGTCCCTTGGCGAGGAGGACGGCCCGCTTGAGCGTGTTCTCGAGTTCCCGCACGTTGCCGGGCCAGGGGTAGGCCTCGACCGCGCGGAGCGCCGCCGGGTCGAGGCCGCGGACCGGCCGGCCCAGCTCCTTCTGGAACCGGTCGAGGAAGTACGCGACGAGGACCGGGATGTCCTCGCGGCGCTCCCTGAGCGGCGGCACCTCGATGGTGATGACGTTGAGCCGGTAGAAGAGGTCCTCGCGGAACTGCCCGGCCCGGAGCATCGCGTGGAGGTCGCGGTTGGTCGCGCAGAGGACGCGCACGTCGACCCGGCGCGTCTCGCCGCCGCCGAGCGGCGTCACCTCGCCTTCCTGGAGCACCCGGAGGAGCTTCGCCTGCGTCTGCGCCTTCAGCTCGCCGATCTCGTCGAGGAAGATCGTGCCGCCGTCGGCCTGCTCGAAGCGGCCGGCGTGGCGCGCCTGCGCGCCGGTGAAGGCGCCCCGCTCGTATCCGAACAGCTCGCTCTCGAGGAGCGTGTCGGGGATGGCGGCGCAGTTGACGACGACGAAGGGGCGCGACGCGCGGCGGCTGTTGCGGTAGATCGCCCGCGCCACCAGCTCCTTGCCGGTGCCGCTCTCCCCCCGGATGAGGACCGTGATGTCCTTCTCGGCCACGCGGCCGATCTGCTTGTAGACCTCCTGCATGGCGGCCGAGACGCCGATGATGGCGTCGGCCGACGACGCGTCCGGCACGGCCGCGGGCGGCCCGGCGGCCACGCCGCGGTGCTGGGCGCGGGCCGTGGCGAGCGCCTCCTCGATGACCCGCTGCATCCGGGGGATGTCGAAGGGCTTGAGGAGGTACTCGAAGGCGCCGAGCTTCATCGCCTCGATGGCGGTCTGCATCGTGCCGTAGGCCGTCATGATGATGATCGGCAGGCGCGGGTAGCGCTCGCGCATCGTCTGCAGCGTGGCGAGCCCGGTCATCCCGCCCATCCGGACGTCCATGATCACGAGGTCCGGCGGCCCCTCGGCGAGCTTCGCGAGCGCCTCCTCGCCCGAGAGCGCCGAGACCACGGTGGCGCCCGCCGGGAGGATCTTCCGGAACGCGTAGTGGATCTGCTCCTCGTCGTCGACGATCAGGATCTTCATGTGCGCGGCTCGTGCCACACGTAGCGGCGGGTTGCGGCCAGGACGTCGAGCGCCGGCGGGATCACGCGAAGGACGGCCACGTCGGCCGTGCGGGCCGGCGCGAGGGCGAGCCGCTCCCGGGCAAAGGCCTCGACCGCCGCCGCGGGATAGTCCACCACGACCTCGCGCGGCAGGTCGAGGTCGGCGCGCCGGCGCGCGCCGTCGGGCGCCGAGACGACCACCGCGAGCCAGCCGCCCTCCCGCTTCGGAAGCGCCTCGAGCGTGCGCCACCCCGCCTCGCCTCGCACCGCGACGTAGACGCCGCGCGGCGCGAGCGACTCGTCCGCGACGATCCGCACCGTCTCGACGTGACCGTCACGCTCGATCCGCGCCCGAAGCTCCACGGTCCCGGGCCGCCGGTCGATCCAGCTCGTTTCCCTCATGCTCACGCGCTCACCGGCAGCTCGATCGTGAAGGCCGTCCCCTTGCCCGGCTCGCTCTCGACGCGCACGGTGGCCTTGTGGCCGTCGGCGATGCGGCGGACGATGGCGAGGCCGAGCCCCATACCGGTCGGCTTGGTCGTGACGAACGGCTCGAAGAGCCGCTGCCGGATCGTCTCCGGGATGCCCGGCCCGTCGTCGGCCACGGTCGCCTCGACCCCCCGCGCGGTTCGCCGCGTCGCGACGGTGAGCCGCCCGCCCGGCGGCAGCGCGTCGAAGGCGTTCAGGACGAGGTTCAGGAAGAGCTGCTCGAGCTGGTCGCGGTCGCCGACGATCGGCGGCAACGACGGCGCCAGGTCGCGCCGCACCTGCAGGCGGCCCGCCGCCACCTTCGGCCTGACCAGCACGAGGAGCCGGGAGAGCAGCTCGTTGAGGTCGAGCGGCGCCATCACCGGCTCCTTCGGCTTCGCCTGATCGAGGAAGCGCGTGGCGAGCCGCTCGAGCCGCGCCACCTCCGTGCGGATCACCTCGACGTCCTCCCGGTGGTCGGTGCCGAGCGAGTGGAGGAGCATGCGGATGATCGTGAGCGGGTTGCGCAGCTCGTGCGCCATCTCGATGGCCAGCTCCTGGAGCGTCGCGGTGCGCTCCATGGTCCTGAGCGCCTGCTCGAGCCGGAGCTGCCCCTCGTGGAGGGTGGCGTTCTCGATCGCCACGGCCGAGAGGTCGGCCAGGGAGCGGAGCAGCGCGACCTCCTCGCTCGTCCACCGGTGACGGGTCCGCTTGTAGGCGTTGATGACGCCGAGCACGCGGTCGCGGGAGACGAGCGGCACGGTGAGGAGCGCCACGAGGCCCTGCCGGCGGGCCAGCTCCGGGCTCGAGTAGCCGTGGACCTCCCGTACGTCCATGGCGGTGACGGCTCGCCTCTGGCGCACGGCCCGCCCGACGTAGGAGCGGTCGACGCGGATCGCGCCGCGCGCCGCGTAGTCGCGGCCGCCGCCGTGCACGGCGCGCAGGATCAGCTCCTCCCCGTCGTCGGAGAGGAGCATGATCGAGGTGACCTGGGTCTTGAGGAGCCGGGCCGTCGAGGCCGCCACCTGCCTGAGGACGACGTCCAGCTCGAGCGAGCCGGCGACGAGCTGGCCGACGTTGAAGAGGGTCTGCAGCGCGCGGCTGCGGCGCCGCGCGGCGTCGAGCAGCCGCGCGCCCTGCACCACGGCCGCCGACTGCGCGGCGAGCCCCTCGAGGATCCGCACGTCCTCCTCGTCGAAGGCGCCGACCCGCGTGGCGTTCACGTTGATGACGCCGATGACCTCCCGCTTGAGCATGAGCGGCACCGCCAGCTCGCTGCGGATCGAGCGGTCCACCTCCACGTAGCGGGGGTCGCGCCGGACGTCGGGCACGAGGAGGGAGCGGCCGTGCTGGCCGACCCAGCCGGTGATCCCCTCGCCGAGCCTGAGCGACAGGAGCTTCACGCGCTCGGACGCGGGGTAGCCGCGCGAGGCCTCGAGGTTGAGGAGCCGGCTGTCGGCGTCGCGCAGGAGGAGCGACCCCGACGACGCGCCGGTCAGGTCCACCGCGGCCTTGACCAGGAGATTCAGTACCTCCCGCGGTTCGAGGGTGGAGGTGAGGAGGCGTCCGACCTCGGCCAGGGCGGCCACGTCCGGCGCGCCGCGTCGGCCGGCCGCCCGCCGGCGGCGGGAACGCCGCGCGTTGCGCGCGCGATCGAGCACGTCCGTCGCCCGTCTAGAGGCCGACCGGGCCGCCGGCGCCGCCCGCCGGCCCGCCGCCCCCGTCGGGCTCGTCCCAGAGAAACCGGCCATGCTGCCGCTGCGCGGACCGGAAGCCGGTCCGCTTGCGCGCCCTGTCGGCCATGTGGACCCACCGGTCGCAGACGGCCGTCGGCTCCACCGCGCCGCCGAGGAGGGTGCAGGTCACCTGCGGGCGGTCGTCGGCACCGACCTCGCCGGCCGGAATGCTGAAGTGCTCGCAGTTCCAGCAGCGCCGAAAGCCGGTCCCTGCCCGATAACCGGCCGCCGCGCGGGCGGCCGCGGTCGCCTCCGTCTGCACCGTGACCTCCAGTGGGATCATCTTACCAGCGGCCGGAAGCGGCCTCGTCCAGCCGTGCGAGCACGGCGCCCGCGCCCGGCCGCTCGAGCAGCGCCTCCCACGACGCGGCGAACGGCCGCGCCTTCACCGGACCGCCGGAGGGCCAGACCGCCGACCGGTAGGGCTCGAGCGCGCCCGCGGGGAGCAGGCGGACCTCGAC
>DATCKS010000285.1:0-2380 GCA_036562265.1 Thermodesulfobacteriota bacterium
GTAGAGGGCCGTCATGAGCGTGACGACCGAGGCCGACGAGGCCTGGTGGCCGCCCACCTTGAGCCCGTCGCGGTTCGGCCTGACGCGGTTGGCGTGGTGGATGGTCCAGGTGGAGAGCCAGAGGACCTTCCGCTCGAGTTCGCGCAGGATGGCCAGGGTCTCGGCGTCGACGGTCGGCCGGGGAATGCCCGCGATGGCCATAGCCCATTCTATATCCCGTCCGCCCGGCAGCGGATTGCGATCATGGCGCGCTAACCTGGGACCCGAGCAATGGTATGCCAGGAAACCGGGCCAGGGAGGCGAAACATGCCAAAGACGCTCGACGAGATCGACCGGCGGATTCTCGCCCTCCTCCAGGAGGAGGCGCGGATGCCGAACGTGGAGCTGGCCAGCCGGGTGGGGCTCTCGCCGTCCCCCTGCCTGCGCCGGGTGCGCGAGCTGGAGCGGACGGGCGTGATCCGGCGCTACGTGACCCTGCTCGACCCCGCGGCGGTCGGGCTGCCGATCAGCGTCTTCGTGGCCGTCACCCTCGAGAAGCAGATCGAGCCCGAACTCGAGCGTTTCGAGGCGGCGGTCCGCAAGCGCCCCGAGATCATGGAGTGCTACCTGATGACGGGCGAGTACGACTACCTCTTGCGGGTGGTCGTCAAGGACCTCGTGGCCTACGAGCGGTTCCTCATGGACAGCCTCACCCGCATCAAGGGGGTGGCCAGCATCAAGTCGAGCTTCGCGCTCAAGCAGGTGCAGTACCGGACCGCGCTGCCGCTCATGCGTGGCGAGTAGCGCGCCGCTTCCTGCAAGGCCGATCGCGGGGCGGCCCTAGAACCCGATGCGAACCCCGGCTTCGATGTTGTGCGACCGGTAGTCGACCCTGAGGCCGTCGACGGTGGCGTCGGTGGTCGCGAAGTACCGGTAGCCGCCGACGAGCGTCAGCGTGCGGCTCACCTGCCAGCCGAGGCCCGCGAGGAACTGGTAGGCGAAGACGACGTCGTCGCCGTCGGCCGGCACGGCCGCGCTGTCGAACGACACCAGCGCGGCGCCGGCTCCGACGCCGAGGTAGGGCCGCAAGGGGATGCCGAGCGGCAGGTCGTAGAGCGCGTTGACGAGGAGGCTCAGGCTCTCCGTCCGCCCATCGACGTCGGCGCAGGCCGGCGCGCAGATGCGGGCCAGGTCGTTCGTGCGGAACGCGGCCTCGATCTCGACGCGGCCGCCCGTCGGCGCCGCGGCGCCGAGCGCCGCGGCGAAGCCGAAGCCGTCGTCGTGCTCGAGCCTCAGGCTGCCCCCGGCCGCGACGACCTCGTCGTCCTCGAGCGTCGCGAGGAACCCGCTGAAGCCGGCGTAGGGACGGGGGTTGCGAGCCTCGGCGCCGGCCGCCGGCAGGGCGGCGAGGAGCGCGACGAAGACGACGAGGGCCCCGAGAATACAGGACATTCCTGACCTCCGCGTCCCACGCTAACGCGCCTTTCGCCCGCCGGCAAGCCGAACAGCCGGTGGGCGGCGCGCGCTGCCGGGTGGGGGGCATGCGGAGTGCAGAAGGGCAAAGGAGCCCGGAAAGTTTGTCTGGAGAGCCCGTCATGACCCCCACGAGTCGTTCCTTCGCCCTTGTCCTGTCCGTCGCGGTCCTCACCGGTTGCGCCTCGACGCGGGGTGCCAGCCTCGACGGCGACGCGCCCGCGCTCCCCGCGGTGACGGTGAACGAGTTCATCGCCATGCAGCCCGCCGAGCGCCAGCAGGAGATCGCCGCCGCCCAGCGGAACCTGCGGCTGGCCGAGCGGCGCGCCGATCGGGCCGCGGCCCTCGTGCCGATCGCCGAGACCCAGCTCAGGATCGCGCGCGCCGACGTGGCGAACCGGAAGGCGGCGGTCCAGCGCGCGGATGCGAACGTGGCCCTCGTCCGCCGGCAGCACGAGGCCGTCTTCCTGGGCATGCCCGCGGACACCCAGAAGATTCCGCAGGACGTCGAGCAGGCGCTCCGGCGACTGGACGAGGCCGAGTACGCGGTGGACGTGGCCCGCTGGGAACAGGAGGCGGCCGAGGCGCTCGAGCGCGTGCGCGAGGAGGAGCTGGCCTACGCGCAGGCCTTCCGCAACGCCGCGCAGCGGGAGGTCGAGCTGCAGCGGGCGGAGACCGACCTCGCCCGGATGCGGCTCGTGACCCGGACGACGGCGAACATCCTGCCTGGGGTCCCCGATCCGCGCCTGTCGCTGGCCGAGTCCCGGGTACGGGACGCGCAGGCGGTCTTCGCCCAGGCGCACGCCGAGGCGATGACCCGGCTGGCCGCCTCTCAGATACGCCGCGCCGCCATGGCGAACTACCAGTACGGACCGCCGGCGATGGTGTCGCTTTCGGGCTCGCCGGGAGGGTCGGAGGTGGCCGGGCT
>DATCKS010000591.1:0-3218 GCA_036562265.1 Thermodesulfobacteriota bacterium
AGAGGGACGTGACCGTGTTGAGACGGAGGCCGTCGAGGTCGGGATGGAAGAGCGCCTCGACCAACTCGAGGTCGTCCCGGAGGAAGAGGCCTAGGCGCCGGCGCGGCGCAGTTGTCGCTGACGGCGGCCCAGTCCGCGAGCGTCTCGGCCACGGCGGTGATAGTGACCACCGCAGGCGCGCCGCCGACGGCCCCGCCGTCGCCGCAGGCGACCAGGACGAGGGCCGCGGGGCATTCCGGTAGACGGGGAACCGATGTATGCCCGCGCACCCCTCGGCCCCGGGAAGCCTAGGCCGACTTCCCCTCAGATCGTGATCGTCCGGAACCGGAGGATGACGACGGCGAGGATGACGATCGTGAGGCTGCCGAGGACCGGGTTGCCGTAGGCGCTGACCAGCACCTGCGCGCCGCCGAGGACGAGCGCCGCGAGGGCGAGGTTGCCGATCGAGACGCCGGCCACGAGGACCAGCATGAAGGCGTTGACGAGCCAGGGGACGCCGAGGTTCGGGTGGACGCTCATGAGCGGCGTGAGGAGCGCGCCGGCGAGGCTCGCGAGCCCCGCCCCGAGGCAGAAGGTGACGAAGCGGACGAGGCGCGTGTTGATGCCGAGCGCCTGCGCCAGCTCCTCGTTCATGATGACGGCCCGCGCGACGACGCCGATCCGGGTCCGCTGGAGGACGAGCCAGACCGTCACGCCGACGGCCGCGGCGATGGCGAGGAGCACGAGCCGGTACTGTGAGTAGGTCGCCCCGCCGACGGTGACGGCCCGGGTCATCGGGCTCTCGGCGAACTGGATCTCCCGGCCGAAGTACAGGGTGATCGCCTGGACGACGATGATGTTGAGGCCCCAGGTGGCGAGGATCGTGTCGAGCGGCCGCGCGTAGAGCGCCCTTAAGACCCGCCACTCGACCAGCGCCGCCACCGCCACGCCGAGGACCACCGCGAGGAGGAGCGCCGTCCAGGGGTTCCAGCCGAGGCGGGTCGTCACCACCGCGGCGTAGGCGCCGAGGGCGAGGAACGCCCCGTGCGCGAGGTTGATGATCTTGAGGACGCCGTAGACGACGAGGAGGCCGACCGCCACGACGTAGAGCACCCCAGCGGTCGTGACGATGTCGAGGAGCTCGACGGTGAACATCGCGGCCGGCCTCCCCCTTCGGCGTGCCTACGCTACTCGAGGTTCGGGCACTGGTCGCCCGGGTCGACGAGACCGAAGCTCTTGATGATCTTCGTCGTGCCGTCGTCCTGCACCTGCGCCAGGTAGACCGGCAGCGGCGCGTGGTGCTGCTTGTTCATCCGCACCTCGCCGCGCGGCCCCTTGAAGACGATCGAGGGGAGGACCGCCGCGACCTTCTCGGTGTCGGTCGTGCCGGCCTTCTCGACCGCCATGGCGTAGGCGTGGATCCCGTCGTACTGCGGCTGGGAGAGGGAGTTCGGCGTCTTGAGGTTGGCGCCGAACTTCTTCTTCATCGCCTCGAGGAACCGCTTGTTCTCGGGGCTGTCGATGCCGGTGAAGTAGTCACCCGTGTAGTAGACCCCCGCCGCCGCGCTGCCGCCGGCCTGCGCCGTCAGCTCGTCGATCGAGAGGCTCCCCACCGGGATCGTGAGCCCCGCCGCCTTGAACTGCTTCATGAAGTCGATGTTCGGCCCGCCGCCCGAGGTGGCGTACATGAGGCCGTCCGGGTTCGCCTGGCGGATCTTGCTGATGATGGCGGTCCAGTCGGTCTGCTGCAGCGGCTGGTACTCCTCGCCGAGGATCTCGCCGCCCACCTCCCGGATCGCCTTCTTGGCCGCGTCGATCATCCCGCGGCCGAAGGCGTAGTCGCTGCCGACCAGGAACCACCGCTTGACCTTCTTCTCGTCCGCCATGAACTTGACCAGCGGCGGAACGATCTGCTGCGGCACCCAGGCGTTGACGAAGAGGTACTTCCCGCAGGCGCCCCCTTCGTAGAAGGAGGTGTAGATGTAGAGCGTCTTCGACCGCTCGGCGATCGGCGCCCCGGCGTTGCGCGCCGCGCTCGTCTCCATCGTGATGATGGCGTTCGCCTTGTGCTGGCGGATCGCCGTGTTGAAGGCCTTGACCGCGCCGGCCGGCCCGCTCTCGTCGTCGAGCGGCACGAGCTTGACCGGCCGGCCGAGGATGCCGCCCTTGGCGTTCAGCTCCTCGACCGCGAGCTCCGCCGACTGCACCACCGCCGGTGCGACGACGCTGTTCACGCCCGAGAGCCCGACCGGCACGGCGATCACGATCGGCTCATTCGTGGCCGACTGCACGCCGCCCGCCGAGACCGCGACGAGCCCCAGCGCGACCGCCAGGGCGACTGCCGACTGCCATCTCATCCTCATCTCCCGTTCCCCTTTCTCTCCTGGACCACGGCCGCTAGATCACGAGGTGCCGCTCGACGTCGCGAGCCGCGGCGTCGGCGGCCTGTCCGATTTCCACCACCGTTCCGAGCTTGAGCACCGCGTACCGGTCCGCGAGGCCCAGCGCGAAGCGGACGTTCTGCTCCACCAGGAGCACCGTGAGGCCGCCCGCGCGCCGCTCCTCGGCCAGCACCTCCGCGAGCCGCGTGATCATCGCCGGCTGGAGCCCCTCGGTGATCTCGTCCACGAGGAGGAGCCGCGGCCGGGCGAGGAGCGCGCGCCCGATGAGGAGCATCTTCTGCTCCCCTCCCGACAGGGTCCCGGCGCGCTGCCGCTGCCGGGCCCTGAGCACCGGGAACCAGCGCGCCACGGCGTCGAGGCGCGCGTCGTAGTCGGCCTCGTCGCGCAGCGCGAGGCGGAGGTTCTCCTCGACCGTCAGGTCCTGGAAGAGCGACTTCTCCTGCGGCACGTAGCTCACGCCGAGGCGCGTGATCCGGTAGGGCGCAAGCCCCGTCACGTCCCGGCCGAGGAGCGCAACGCGTCCCCCCTTTGCCGGCAGGAACCCCATGACGGTCTTGAGGAGGGTCGTCTTCCCCATCCCGTTCTTGCCGAGGAGGGCGAAGATCTCCCCCTCGCCCACCTCGAGCGACACGTCATGGAGGACCCGCGTCTCCCCGTAGCCGCCCGAGAGGCGCTCGATCGAGAGCGACGGCGCCCGCTCGCCTCCCTGCGGGTTCACGCCTGCGCTCCGATGTAGACGGTCCGGACGAGTTCGGACTCGGCCACCTCGGCGAGCGGACCGTCCATGAGGATCTTGCCCTGGTGGAGGACCACGAGCCGCGTGCTGATCTCCCGCAC
>DATCKS010000592.1:0-2813 GCA_036562265.1 Thermodesulfobacteriota bacterium
CCAGCGCGCGCTCCTGCGGCGCGAGTTCCTCGGCTTCGTCTTCCAGGGCTTCAACCTGCTCCCCCGCACCTCGGCGCTGGAGAACGTGGAGCTGCCGCTCGTCTATCGCCGCCTCCCCGCGGCCGAGCGGCACGACCTGGCACGGCGGGCGCTCGCGGCGGTCGGGCTCACGGGGTGGGAGGCGCACACGCCGAGCGAGCTGTCGGGCGGCCAGCAGCAGCGCGTCGCCATCGCCCGCGCGGTGGTGACCCGGCCCGCCGTGCTCCTGGCCGACGAGCCGACCGGCAACCTCGACTCGGCGCGCAGCCGGGAGATCATGGACCTCCTCGCCGGCTTCAACCGCGACCACGGGATCACGATCGTCATGGTGACCCACGAGCCCGACATGGCCGCGTACGCGAGCCGCATCGTCCGCTTCCGGGACGGCCTGGTCGAGGCGGACGAGCGGCAGCGGGCCGCCTGATGCTCTGGAGCGCGATCATGCTCGCCCTGCGGGCGATCCGCCGGAGCGCCATGCGGTCCTTCCTGACCGTGCTCGGCATCGTCATCGGCGTGGCCGCCGTGATCGTCATGGTGACCCTCGGCCGCGGCGCCACCGTCCAGGTCACGGAGCAGGTGGCGAGCCTCGGCAGCAACCTGCTCATGGTCACCCCCGGCCAGCGGCGAGGCCCGGGCCAGTCCTCCGGCGCGGCGCCGTTCCGGGTGGCGGACGCGGAGGCGATCGCGCGCGACGTCCCCGGCGTCGCCGCCGTCGCGCCCGCCTCGAGCCGGTCGGTGACGGCGATCTACGGGAACGAGAACTGGTCCACGCTCGTGACCGGCAGCACGGAGCAGTACTTCACGGTTCGCAACTGGACCCTCGAGGCGGGTCGGCGCTTCACGCCGGGCGAGGCGCGCACCGGCGCCTCGGTCTGCGTCATCGGGGCGACGGTGCGCGCCCGGCTCTTCGGCGCCGAGGACCCGGTCGGCAACCGGATCCGCGTCGGCACCCTCTCGTGCGAGGTGATCGGCCTCCTCACCGCCAAGGGCCAGTCGACGATGGGCACCGACCAGGACGACCTGGTCGTCGTCCCGCTGCGCACGTTTCAGCGGCGGATCGCCGGCAACGAGGACGTGGGCATCATCCAGGTCTCGGTCAGGGAGGGGGTCTCGACCGAGCGCGTCCAGAGGGACATCGAGCACCTCTTGCGGGCCCGCCGCCACATCTCGGCCGGCGAGGAGGACGACTTCAACGTGCTCGACATGCGGGAGATCGCCACCATGCTGTCGGGGACGACGCAGGTGCTGACCGCCCTGCTCGGGGCCGTCGCCGCGGTGAGCCTCCTCGTCGGCGGCATCGGCATCATGAACATCATGCTCGTGTCGGTGACCGAGCGAACGCGCGAGATCGGCATCCGGCTCGCCGTCGGCGCCCTCGAGCGCGACGTCCTCCTGCAGTTCCTCGTCGAGGCGGTGACGCTTTCCTCCCTGGGCGGCCTGATCGGCATCACCCTCGCCCTCGTCGCCTCGGTCGCCCTGAGCGGCGCGCTCGGCGTCCCCTTCGTCTTCGACCCGGGCATCGTGGCGATCGCCTTCCTCTTCTCGGCGGCCGTCGGCGTCGTCTTCGGCTACTTCCCGGCCCGGAAGGCCGCGCGCCTCGACCCGATCGAGGCGTTGCGCCACGAGTAGCGGGCGCCTCAGGAGCCGGGCACGATCCTGTAGACGGTCCCGTTCGAGGAGAGGACGTAGAGTTCCCCCTGGGCGTCCTCGCCGAAGCTCGGAACGTTGCCGCCCGGCGCGAGGGTCGGCCAGACGCGCGGATCGGCGGCCCGACCGCCGACGTACCGGAAGCTCCTCACCCAGCCGGCACAGTAGTCGGCGTAGAAGTAGGTGCCCTGCAGGTCGGGGATCGCGGAGCCCCGGTAGACGTAGCCCCCCGTCACGGAGCAGGTCCCGTCACGGTGCGTCTGGTACTCGAGGACGGGCAGCGTGTAGCCGCGGCCGCCGCACCCGTCCGTGCGGCGGCAGAGCGTCCCTTCCATCGCCGCCCAGCCGTAGTTCAGGCCGGCCGCGGTGCCGGGGGCGACGTCGATCTCCTCGCGCGCCCCCTGGCCGACGTCCCCGATGTAGAGGTCGCCGGTCGCGCGGTCGAAGCTGAACCGCCAGGGGTTGCGAAGGCCGATCGCCCAGATCTCCGGCTGCGCGTCGGTCCGCCCCACGAACGGGTTGTCCGGCGGCACGGCGTAGGGCGTCCCGCGTGCGGGGTCGGCCCGGTCGACGTCGATCCTGAGCATCGCGCCGAGAAGGGTCGCGGGGTTCTGGCCGTGGCCGTGGGGGTCGTTGCCGCTGCCGCCGTCACCGAGGCCGATGTAGAGGTAGCCGTCCGGCCCGAAGGCGAGGTGGCCGCCGTTGTGGTTGCCGAAGGGCTGCTCGACCGTGAGGATCGGGGTGCGGCTCGCCGGATCGGCCTCGTTGGGGCGATCGGCGAAGGCCTCGTACCGGACGACCTGGGTGTCCCCCTCGGTGTCCGTGTAGTTGACGAAGAACCGGCGATTGTCGCGGTAGTCCGGGTGGAACGCGAGGCCGAGGAGCCCCTGCTCGCCCCCCTTGGAGACCAGAGCCGAGATGTCGAGGAACGGCGTCGGCAAGAGGCGCCCGTTCTCGACGATCCGGATCGTCCCGCCCTTCTCGACGATGAACAGGCGGCTCGTATCGCCGGGTGGCGCCGTGAGGAGCAGCGGGAAGCTCAGGCCGGAGGCGACCGCCTCGAGCCGGACCGGCACGTCCCCGGGTGTGCCCGGCGCGCCGGGCCCGCCGGCGCCGTCGCCGTTGCC
>DATCKS010000596.1:0-3053 GCA_036562265.1 Thermodesulfobacteriota bacterium
CGAGGCTCCTGTCGACCGAGACGGCCGCACGGGCGCGGGACTTCCAGGACGCCTACCTCGACCAGCACGCGCGGCTCGAGAGCCGCGCGCGCCTTTTCCGCGTCCTCCTCTACCTCGCCTCGGTCCTGCTCCTCGCGCACCTCGGCTACCTGTTTCTCCGCCTGCGCGCCAACGCGCGGGCGCTCGCCGAGCGGTCCGCCGCGCTCTCGGACCGCCTCGCCTTCGAGAGCCTGGTCACCGAGATCTCGGCCGACTTCATCGACCTTCCGGTCGACCGGCTCGACGACGGCATCGTGCGCGCGCTCGGCCGGCTGGGGGAGCACATGGGGGTGGACCGCGCCTACCTGCTCCTGCTCGGCGGCGGCGGCCGGGACGTCTCGCGGACGTACGACTGGGCTCGCGCGGCCGCGGACCCGCCCGGCGACCGCGCCCGGGACCTGCTCGCGGCGTTCGAGCGACTCGAGGAGGACGGGACGGCGCACGTGCCCTCGGTCGGGCAGCTCCCACCCGGCCCCGAGCGGACCGCGCTCGAGTCGCGCGGCGTCCGGTCGTGGCTCTGCCTCAGGGTCGGGCTCGCGGGACGGCGCCTCGGCCTGCTCGGCTTCGACGCCACGAGGGCCGAGAAGCAGTGGTCCGCCGACGACGCCGCGCTCCTGCGGACGGTCGCCGAGATCCTCGCGCACGCCCTCGAGCGCCGGCGCGGGGAAGCGGAGCGGGACGCGCTCGAGACGCAACTGCGGCACGCGCAGCGGATGGAGGCCATCGGGACGCTCGCCGGCGGGATCGCGCACGACTTCAACAACGTCCTCGGCGCCATCCTCGGTCACGCCGAGCTGGCGGCGGCGAAGCTGCCCCGGTCCAGCCGCCCGCGCCGCCACATCGAGCAGGTGCGGCAGGCCGGCCTCCGCGCCAAGGGGGTCGTCGACCAGATCCTCGCCTTCGGCCGCCGGACCGACCGCGAGCACCGTCCGGTCCGGATGCGGCCCGTGGTCGAGGAGGCCGTCGCGCTGCTCAGCGCGTCGCTGCCGAGAACGGTGGCGATCCGGCCCACGTTCCGCGACGACGGCGCGGCGGTGCCGGGCGACGCGACGCAGCTCCAGCAGGTGATCGTGAACCTCTGCACCAACGCGGCGCAGGCCATGGACGGCCGCGGCACGGTGGAACTCGTCCTCGACACGGTCGAGGTCGCCGGCGAGCGGATCCTGTCGCACGGGACGCTCGCCGAAGGCCGCCACGTGCGCCTCGCCGTGACGGACACCGGCCACGGGATGGACGAGGCAACCATGGCCCGCATCTTCGAGCCCTTCTTCACGACCAAGGGGCCGGGGGCCGGAACGGGGCTCGGGCTCTCCACCGTGCACGGCATCGTCGCCGACCACGGCGGCGCCCTGAACGTCCAGAGCCGGCCCGGCGCGGGGAGCACGTTCGAGGTCTACCTCGCGCGAGCGGAGGCCTCGCCCGCGGCCGACGGCCGGGCCGGCGAGCCGCCGCCGGCCGGCCGCGGCGAGACCATCCTCCTCGTCGACGACGAGCGGTCGCTCGTGCGCCTCGGGGAGGAGATGCTGGCGGCGCTCGGCTACGAGCCGGTCGGGTTCCAGAGCGGCGCCGAGGCGCTCGCCGCCTTCGAGGCCGACCCGCGGCGCTTCGACCTGCTCCTTGCCGACGAGGTCATGCCGGGGATGACCGGCAGCCAGCTTGCCGCCGCCGTGCACCGGGTCCGACCCGATCTGCCGATCGTCCTGATGACCGGCCATCGCGAACCGGCCGGTCCCGATCGGCTTCGCGCCGCGGGCATCCGCGAGGTGCTCGAGAAGCCGCTCCTCTCGGCGGACATCGCCGCAAGCCTCGCCCGCCACCTCAACCCGCGAGGCACGCGCCCCTCCACTCGCTGACCGCTCCGGCCGCCAGCGTTACGGCGGTAACGAACCCGGTTTCGACCGAAACCCGACGCCCGCTCCTCGCAATCGATCCGTAGCACGGCCTCCCCACAATGCCGGAAGGTCGTCGACCCGCGACGCCGGGTGTTCGGCACACCAGGCGCGACGACTCGATTGGAGGTCGGAACATGAGCGGACAGCGAACCCTCGCGGCGGCGCTCGGCGCCGGCGGCATCGCCCTGGCCGCGCTGGCCGCCGCGACGTCGGGCAGCCCCACGCCGGGACGCCCGACGAACGACGCGGAGCGGCTCGCGCGGGGAGAGTACCTGGTCACGATCGGCGGCTGTCACGACTGCCACACGCCCGGCATGATCTACGGCGCGCCCGACTTCGGCCGCGCCCTCGCCGGCAGCGAGATCGGCTGGAAGGGCCCCTGGGGAATCACGTTCCCGCGGAACCTCACGCCCGACCGCGAGACCGGCCTCGGGACGTGGAGCGAGGACGACATCGTGCGCGCCCTGCGCGCCGGGATGCGGCCGGACCGCACGCGCGTCCTGCCGCCGATGCCCTGGCCGAACTACGCCCGCCTGTCGGACGCCGACGCCTACGCCATCGCCGCGTACCTCAAGTCGCTGCCGCCGGTCGAGCACCGGGTCCCCGATCGCCTCGCGCCCGGCGTCCCGGCGAACGGTCCCGTCTTCACCCTCCCGACGCCGCCTCCCTGGGATGCGCCGCGCCGTACGCCCGCGGCCGGGGAGCCCGGAACGGGGAAGGAGTGACCCGCGATGCCGAGAGCCGAAGTGCTGGAGCTGCGGGCCCCGGCCGTCGCCCGCGCCGGCCGGGGCCGGCTCGTGGCCGTCTCGCCCGCCATGCAAAGGCTCCTCGACCTGATCGCCCGCGTGGCCGACAGCGACGCGACGGTGCTGATCGAGGGGGAGAGCGGCACCGGCAAGGAGCTGGTGGCCCGCGCCATCCACGAGGCGAGCGACCTGGCGAAGGGCCCGTTCGTGCCGGTCAACTGCGCCGCCATCCCCGAGCCGCTGCTCGAGTCGGAGCTCTTCGGGCACGTGAGGGGCGCCTTCACCAGCGCCGCCGCTCACAAGACCGGGCTCTTCGAGGAGGCGAGCGGCGGCACCCTCTTCCTCGACGAGATCGGCGAGACGAGCCCGATCATGC
>DATCKS010000598.1:0-6639 GCA_036562265.1 Thermodesulfobacteriota bacterium
GATCAACGGCTCGCGGCTGGCGTCCGCTCCGCGCGGGGCAAGCCCGCGCTCCGCTCGACGCCGGGCTGCGCCCGGCAAGGGCCGGTAGCCGCTCGCCTCGCTCGGCGGCTTCCGCCGCCTCGATCAACGGCTCGCGGCCGGCGCTCCCGCGCCGGCCTAGATGTCGATCTCCTGCCCCGGCTCGAGCATCCGGATCCGCCCGTCCGCCAGTGCCTTCACCTCGCGCGCCACCTCGTCGAGATGCCAGGGCTTCATGTGATAGAGGTAGACGGGGAGGTCGCGGTGGGACGCCGTGAGCTTCGCCAGCTCGCCCGCCACGAGACGCGGCGTGAGGTGCCCGCTCTTGTCCGCGACGGCGCGAAGCCGCTCGGGGAACGACGCCTCGATGAAGACGGCGCGGAGACCCCGCCGCCGGTTCGCCGCGGTCCAGATGGCGGCGGTCGGCCCGGTATCGCCCGTGAAGAGGAACGCGCGCTCGCCGTCGTCGACGACGAAGCCGACCCCTTCCACCTGGTGATCCACCGCGATCGCCTCGACGCGCAGTCCCGCGAGCGGCTCCGGCGTCCCGAGCGCCATCGTGCGGTAGGCCAGGATCGGGTGCGCCGGGTCCGGGATGCGGGTGAAGTCGGGCCAGATCACGTCATTCAGGAAGTGGGTGCGGATCGGCCCGAGCACCTCGGGTACGCTCGCCACCAGCGTCGGCCGCGTGGCGCGGTCGGCCACGATGTCGGCGAGGAAGGCGATGTCCTTGATGTGGTCGAGGTGCGGGTGCGAGACCGCGATCGCCTCGATGGCGAGCAGCTCGTCCGCCGTCAGGCTCGACACCGCGCCGCCGGCGTCGACGAGGAGCCGCCCGTCGACGAGCAGGCTGATCGGCTGGAAGTGGAGGTACTCCCCGCCGTGACAGCCGAGGACGCGCACCTTCATTGCGACAGCGCCCCCTTCAGCGACGCCACGAAGTCGCCGACGGCCGCGACGAGCCGTGCGCGCGGCTGGTCGGCATGCGTCTCCACGAGGCGGACCACGGCGCTGCCGACGGCGATGCCGTCGGCCTGCCGGGACGCCTCGCGCGCCTGCTCGGGCGTCGAGATGCCGAACCCCACGACGACCGGCAGCCGCGCCCGCGCCTTGACCGCCGACACCCGGTCGGCCAGCTCGGCCGCCACCCGGTCGCGCATGCCGGTCACCCCGGTGACCGAGACGTAGTAGAGGAACCCGCGCCCGAGCCGCGCCGCCGCATCGAGGCGGGCGGGAGGCGTCGTGGGGGCGACGAGAACGATGGTGTCGAGGCCGACGGCGTCGCAGGCCGGTTGGATCTCCGGCAACTCCTCGATCGGCAGGTCGACGGCGAGGATGCCGTCGGCGCCCGCCCGCGACAGGGCCTGCGCCAGCCGCTCGGGGTGGAAGCGCCCCGTCGGACCCTCGTCGCGTCCCAGCGTGAAGAACGGGTTGTAGTAGCCGAAGACCACGACCGGCACGTCGCTCTCGCGCCGGATCCGGCCGAGCGCCTCGAGGCAGCCGGCGAGCGTCGTGCCGCCGCGGAGGGCGCGCTCGGACGCCCGCTGGATCGTCGGCCCGTCGGCTGTCGGGTCGGAAAAGGGGATTCCCAGCTCGATGAAGTCGGCGCCGCGGCGTGCGGCCTCGAGGACCAGCGCCACCGTGGTGTCGAGGTCGGGATCGCCCGCCGTCAGGTAGACGCCGAGCGCCTTGCTGCGCTCGCGGGCGACCCGCTCGAATGTCTCTGCGATCCGGCTCAGAGGGTGACTCCTCGCGCCTGGGCCACGGTCTGCATGTCCTTGTCGCCGCGGCCGGAGACGTTGACGACGAGCAGCCGTCCGCGGCCGAGCCGAGGCGCCAGGTCGGCGGCGACCGCCACGGCGTGGGCGCTCTCGAGCGCCGGGATGATCCCCTCCGTCCGGGCCAGCAGTTCCAGGGCGTCGAGCGCCTGCGCGTCGGTCACGGCCACGTACTCCGCGCGGCCGGTCGCGGCGAGCCACGCGTGCTCCGGGCCGACCCCGGGGTAGTCGAGGCCGGCCGAGATCGAGTGCGTCTCCGCGATCTGGCCGTCCCGGTCCTGCAGGACGAACGACTTGCTGCCGTGCAGGACCCCCACCGCCCCGCCGACGATGGAGGCGGCGTGGCGGCCGGTCTCGATGCCGCTGCCGGCCGCCTCGGCGCCCACGAGCCTGACCGACCGATCCTCGATGAACGGGTAGAAGAGCCCCATGGCGTTGCTGCCGCCGCCGATGCAGGCCACGAGGGCGTCGGGCAGGCGGCCCTCGGCCGCCTGGACCTGCGCGCGGACCTCGTCGCCGATCACCCGCTGGAAGTCGCGGACGATCATGGGATAGGGGTGCGGCCCGGCCACGGTGCCGATCATGTAGTACGTGTCGTAGACGTTCGTCACCCAGTCGCGAAGCGCCTCGTTGAGGGCGTCCTTGAGCGTCCGGGTGCCCGACTCGACCGGAATCACGCGCGCGCCGAGGAGCTTCATGCGGAAGACGTTGAGGCTCTGCCGCTTGACGTCCTCCGCCCCCATGTAGACGTCGCACGCCATCCCGAACTTGGCGGCCACGGTGGCCGCGGCAACGCCGTGCTGGCCGGCCCCGGTCTCGGCGATGATCCGCCTCTTGCCCATGCGCCGGGCGAGGAGCGCCTGGCCGATGCAGTTGTTGACCTTGTGCGAGCCGGTGTGGTTGAGGTCCTCGCGCTTGAGGTAGATCTTCGCGCCGCCGAGCCGCTCGGTCAGGTTGGGGGCGAAGGTGAGCGGCGAGGGACGCCCGACGTACTCGCGCGACAGGCGGTCGAACTCCTCGGCGAAGGCCGGGTCCCCCAGGGCCTCGGCGTAGGCGCGCTCGAGCTCGTGCAGCGCCGGCATGAGCGTCTCGGCGACGTACCGCCCGCCGAACTCGCCGAAGTGCCCGCGCTCGTCGGGGAGGGCCGTGCGTGTGCGGACGATCACAGCCTCGCTCCTTCCACCAGAGCCCCCCTTGCCGCGCGCACGAAACGCACGACCTTGTCGGGATCCTTGACGCCGGGGGCCGATTCTACCCCGGATGCCACGTCCACGGCGTCCGGACGGGCGATCCGGACCGCCTCGGCCACCGTCTCCGGCGTCAGGCCCCCGGCAAGGATGATGGGCCGCCCGCCGGCCCGCCGGCGCGCCTCGGCCACGAGCGCCCAGTCGAACCGCCGGCCGGTGCCCCCCCGGAGCCGCTCGGCGTACCCGTCGAGGAGGATGGCGTCGCCGTCGAGCCGGTCGAGCCGCTCGAGCGCCGCCTCCCCGTCGACCTGGATGGCCCGGATGACCGGGCGGCCGAGCCCGACGGCCGGCTCCCCGCCGTGGAGCTGCACCGCGCCGAGCCGGCACCGCTCGGCCACCTGCCGTACCCACTCGAGCGGCGCGTCCACGAAGAGGCCGACCGCGGTCACGAACGGCGGCAGCGCCGCCACGACCGCCTCGGCCTCGGCCGGGGGGAGGTAGCGAGGGCTCCGGCGGTAGAAGTTCAGGCCGACGGCGTCGGCGCCGGCCCAGGCCGCCTGGCGCGCCTCCTCGACCGTCCGGACCCCGCAGATCTTGACCCGGATCATCGTCCGGCCTCTCGCAGCCGCCGAAGCGCCGCGGCCGGGTCGTCGGCCCGCATGAGCGACTCGCCCACCAGGAAGGCCGACACGCCGGCCGACGCCAGGGCCTCGATGTCGGCCGCCGTCGCGATGCCGCTCTCGCTTACCACGACCGCCCCCCGGGGCGCCAGCGGCGCCAGACGGAGGGTCAGGCCGGTGTCGACCGTGAAGGTCCCGAGGTCGCGGTTGTTGATGCCGATCACCGTCGCCCCGGCGGCCGCGGCCGCCGCCATCTCCGCCGCGTCGTGCACCTCGACGAGCGCCTCGAGCCCGAGCCGACGGGCCTCGTCGAGGAGCCGCCCGAGCCGGTCGCCCGGCAGCGCCCGGGCGATCAGCAGGACGGCGTCGGCGCCGGCGGCCGCGCTCTCGGCGAGCTGGTAGGCGTCGATGATGAAGTCCTTTCGCAGGACCGGCAGCGAGACCGCCGCCCGGACGGCCACGAGGTCGTCGAGCGAGCCGCCGAAGTAGCGCGCGTCGGTCAGCACCGAGACCGCGGCGGCCCCGCCGGCCTCGTAGGCGCGTGCAATCGCGACCGGGTCGGCCTCGGCCCTGATCGCGCCCTTCGACGGCGACCGGCGCTTCACCTCGGCGATGATGCGCGGCCCCGCGCCGGGCCGCGGCCTGAGCGCCGCCTCGAACGGGCGGTGCGGCGCGACGGCCGGGGCCGCGGCGGAGAGCGCCTCGGCCGGCCGGACCGCTCGCGCGGCCGCCACCTCGGACGCCTTGTGGGCGAGGATCTCGTCGAGGATGCTCACCGCGGGGCTCATCCCTCCGCGTTCGTCAGCCGGACGAGGCGCTCGAGGCGGTCCATGGCCCGTCCCTCGTCGATCGAGGCGGCGGCGAGCCTCGCCCCCTCGGCGAAGTCGCGCGCCTTGCCGCCGGCCACGAGCGCCGCAGCCGCGTTCATCACGACGATGTCCCGCCTGGGACCCCGCTCGCCCGCGAGGATGGCGCGGATGATCCGGGCGTTCTCCGCCTTGTCGCCCCCCTGCAGCTCCGAGATGCTCGACCGGGGGAGGCCGAAGTCCTCCGGCGTGACGGTGTAGATGCGGACCTCGCCGCCGACGATCTCGCCCACCTGCGAGGGCCCGGTCGTCGACAGCTCGTCGAGGCGGTCGGCCCCGTGGACCACGAAGGCGCGCCGGGTGCCGAGCCGCTTGAGCACCGCCGCCATCGGCTCGACGAGCCGCCCGTCGTAGACGCCGAGCACCTGGCTCTGCGCCCCCGCCGGGTTGGTGAGCGGCCCGAGGATGTTGAAGACCGTGCGGATGGCCATCTGGCGCCGGGCGAGCATGACGTACTTCATGGCGCTGTGGAGCAGCGGCGCGAAGAGGAAGCCGATGCCGACCTCGTCGATGCAGCGCCCCACCCGTTCGGCCGGCAGGTCGATCTTGACCCCCAGCGCCTCGACCACGTCGGCGCTGCCGCACAGCGACGACACCGACCGGTTGCCGTGCTTGGCCACCTTGACGCCGGCGCCCGCGACGACGAAGGCGGTGGCCGTGGAGACGTTGAAGGTGCCGGTCGCGTCGCCCCCGGTCCCGCAGGTGTCGATGAGCATCTCGCGCTCGGTGTCGGCGAGGCTCGCCGAGACCGACCCGCCCACCGGCACGCGCGTCGCCTTGCTCCGCATGACGGCGGCGAAGCCGGTCAGCTCCTCGACCGTCTCCCCCTTCATCCGCATCGCCGTCAGGAAGGCGGCGATCTGCGCGTCGGTGGCCCGGCCGCTCATGATCTCCTCCATGGCGGCCGACGCCTGGTCGCGCGTGAGGTCCTGTCGCTCGACGACGAGCTTGAGGTAGTCCGTGATCGTGGGGAGCCCGGCTGCACGAGGCTCGGCGGCCGGGGCGCTCTGAGTCGTCATGTCAGGCGGCGCACTCCAGGAAGTTCGCCAGAATCTTGGGCCCCTCCGGGGTCAGGATCGACTCCGGGTGGAACTGCACGCCGAAGACCGGAAGCGCCCGGTGCCTGAGCGCCATGATCTCTCCGAGGTCGGTCTCGGCCGTCACGACGAGGTCCTCCGGCAGGCTCTCGCGCTCCACGATCAGCGAGTGGTAGCGCGTCGCCTCGAAGCGCTCCGGCACGCCGGCGAAGAGCGCCGAGCCGTCGTGGCGGATCTCGGACGTCTTGCCGTGCATGAGCCGCAGCGCCGGGACCACGCGCCCCCCGAAGGCCTGACCGACGGCCTGATGCCCCAGGCAAACCCCCAGGATCGGCACGCGGCCCGCGAAGGCCCTGATCGCCTCGAGCGAGATGCCGGCTTCGTTCGGTGTGCAGGGCCCGGGAGACAGCACCAGGGCCGACGGGCGAAGCGCCAGGAGGTCGGCGACGGTGATCCGGTCGTTCCGGAAGACCCGCACCTCCGCCCCGAGGACCCCGAGGGCCTGCACCAGGTTATACGTGAACGAATCGTAATTGTCGATCAGTGCCAGCATGGTGGATCGGCACTCCGACTACTCGAACCCGCTCTGGGCCACCTCGGCCGCGCGCAGGAGCGCCCGCGCCTTGTTCGCGCACTCCTGGTGCTCCGCCGCGGGGTCCGAATCGGCGACGATGCCGGCACCCGCCTGGACCCAGTAGCGCCCGCCCTCGTGAACGAGCGTCCGAATGGTGATGCAGAGGTCCATGTTGCCCGCGAACGAGATGTACCCCACCGCGCCGGCGTAGGGGCCCCGCTCCGCCCCCTCGAGCTCGTGGATGATCTCCATGGCCCGCACCTTCGGGGCGCCGGTGACGGTGCCGGCGGGGAAGGCGGCCTTGAGGACGTCGAAGGCGTCGAGCCCGTCGGCGAGCCGGCCCCGGACGTTGGAGACCAGGTGCATGACGTGCGAGTAGCGTTCGACGGTCATCAGCTCGTCCACCCGCACCGTGCCCAGGGCGGCAACCCGGCCGACGTCGTTGCGGCCGAGGTCGACCAGCATGACGTGCTCGGCCCGCTCCTTCTCGCTGGCCCGGAGCTCCGCCTCGAGCGCCGCGTCGGACGCCTCGTCCGAGCCGCGGGGCCTGGTGCCGGCG
>DATCKS010000604.1:0-1813 GCA_036562265.1 Thermodesulfobacteriota bacterium
TCGCGCAGCCGCTCACCACCGTGGCGCCGGCGGCCCGGGCCCGCTCGATGATCTCCGGCGTCGCCGAGCCGGGCTGGAACCAGAGGCGGGTGATGCCGAGCGCGAGCGCCTCCTCGACCACCCGCGCGGTCACCTCGGGCGGGGTGACGAAGTCGACCACGTCCGGCCGCTCCGGGAGGCTCGCCAGGTCGGGCCAGGCGGGGTCCCCCTCGACCTGCGTCGCGTTCGGGTTGACGGCCATGACCCGGTAGCCCCCGGCGCGCAGGTCGAAGTAGACCATGTTGCCGAACTTGGTCCGGTCCCTGCTGGCGCCGACGATCGCCCACGCGGGACGGGCGAGGCAGTCGGCGACCGCGTCGTCGCTCACGGCTGCGCGAGGACCTCGACCGTCCGCATGACGTCGCCGACCCGGATCTGCCGGACGACGTCCATCCCCTCGACGACCTGGCCGAAGACGGTGTACTTGCCGTCGAGGAACGGCTGCGGCCCGAGGCAGATGTAGAACTGGCTGCCGGCCGAGTCGGGGTGCTGCGCCCGCGCCATCGCCACGGTGCCGTCGAGGTGCTTGCGGCTGTTGAACTCCGCCTTGAGCGTGTAGCCCGGGCCGCCGGTGCCGTCCCCCTTCGGATCGCCCCCCTGGACGACGAAGCCCGGGACCACGCGGTGGAACTTGAGGCCGTTGTAGAAGCCCTTCCTGGTGAGCGAGAGGAAGCTCTCGACCGTCTTTGGCGCGTCCTCGGGGTAGAGTTCGATCACGAACGCGCCCCCCGTGGCCATCGTGACCTTCACCCTGGGGTTCGCCTGAGCCGCAACGGCCATGGGGGCACCTCCGAAGACGAGGGTTGAAAGGGCGAGGAGGGCCAGCGCGGCCCGCCTCGTGGTGCCTGCGGTCATACGGTCCTCCCTAGAACAGCTCGAGCCGCTTGAACGCCTCGGCGTACCCCGACGCCACCCGCCCCTGCCTCGCTGCGTCGACCGCGCGCTGGCGGATCCGGTCGGGCCAGTTCGGCAGCCGCTGCACCTGGCTCTCGTGACAGGCGATGGCCGCGATCTTGCGCTCGATCGTCTCGGCCACGTCGACGAACAGGTCGGGCTCGTCGGCCGACCAGAGGTAGACCAGCGTGGTCTCGTGCGGCTCGTGTCCGGCGATGAGCTGCTCGGGCTGGAAGAGGTGGTCGCGCGCGGCCACGAGGCCGTCGAGCGTGGCCTGGCCGATGGCGCGGTGGTCCGGGTGGATCATGTACCGCTTCCAGGGGTCGTGCGTGAGGATCACGTCCGGCCGGAACCGCCGGATGAGGAGGGAGCACTCGGCGCGCAGGGCGAGCGTCGGCTCGAGCGTGCCGTCGCCGTGCCGCAGGAAGTGCACCTCGCGCACGCCGAGCGTCTCGGCCGCGCTCCGCTGCTCCCGTTCGCGCCGCTCGGCGAGCCCGTACGGCGACACCGTCCGGTCCTTCGAGCCGCGACTCCCGTCGGTGGCCACGACGTAGATCACCTCGGCCCCGCGAGCCGTGAAGCGGGCGATGGTGCCGCCGGCGCCGAACTCGGCGTCGTCGGGGTGGGCCGCGACGACGAGCGCCCGCCTCGGCACGAAGTCGGCCGGCGTGGTCGCCGGCTCGTCCCCGATCGGAATCCCCCTGGTCGTCATGCCGGCCGCCTCCCCCACCGGCGCTCGCCGACCGCCGCCGACCCGGGCACGGCCAGCTCCTCGTAGAGCCTCCGGATGCGCGCCGCCACCGACGACCAGCCGTAGCCGATCACCCTCGGCCGGGCCCGCGAGCGAATCCGCGCGGCGAGGCCGGCGTCGCCGAGGAGC
>DATCKS010000605.1:0-17272 GCA_036562265.1 Thermodesulfobacteriota bacterium
TTCCAGAGCTCGGCCAGGCTGTCCGGCTTGCCCTTGACCTTCGTGGTGTCGTAGACGAGGACCAGGTTGTCGAAGGTGACCGCCGGCCCGTAGCCCTTCTGCACGATCGCCGCCGGGTAGAGGTTCGCGAGGTTCGGCACCTCCTGCTCGGAGATGGTGTCGAACAGCCCCTCGCGGTTGCCGACGAGGCCAGTGCCGGCGTCGAAGATGATGACGTCCACCTGCGGGTCGGCCTTCTGGGCCCGAAGCGCCCCCAGCATCTGGGCCGAGTTGCCGCTGGTCGTGAACTTCACCGTGATCTTCGGGTGCCTGGCCATGAACGGCTCGACCACGGCCTTGATGTACTGGTCCTGGAAGACGCCGGCATAGGACATCAACGTGATCTCGCCCGACGGTTCCTGAGCTTCGGCCCGCCAGGCCGCGGCGCCGAGGATGAGCCATCCGACCGCCAACGCGAACGCCGAGATCGCTGCACGCTTCATGGGTCTCTCCTCCCGGGGCCCACCGCTGATCGTAACGCCGTCACGGGAGCCGCACGCGAACCAACGGAGCGCATCGTAGCAATGCAGCCGCCTCCTGTGCACGCGCGAGCCGCCGCGTCACGGGCCGGCGTCGTCCACCCGGGCGTCGCCGATGTGATCGATCCAGCAGCCTTCCGTTTCCTAACACTGGTATACAGTCGCTGCGCACGCCGTCCGACCCGCAGACCGCCTGTCTTGTCGACAAGCGACGGCGCCATGGCGTGCGCCTGGACAAGGGCAAGCCTGATCGGGAGGAGAAGATGTCTCGCGACTGGATACGCCCGTTCGCCTCGTGCGCCGCGCTCGTGGGCGCGGTGCTGCTCGTGACCGCCGGCCCGGCCGGCGCGACGGGCCGGGGCCACGGCGGGCACGACAAGCACGACTTCGAGATCGAGGTCCTGTCCGGCAGGGCCGACATGGTGACCGGGGGCGACGCGCTCGTCCGCATCGCCGTGCCCCGGGGCGTGAGCCTCCACGACGTGCGGGTGGAGCTGAACGGCAAGAACGTGACCGGCGCGTTCGTCGTGAACGAGTCGTTCCGGACGTTCACGGGGCTCGTCACCGGTCTCGAGCTCGGCAACAACCGGCTCGAGGTGCGAGAGGACGACGGCCGCCGGGGCCGGGAGCCGAAGGCGCGGATCACCCTCATCAATCACCCCATCGAGGGGCCGGTCTTCTCGGGGCCGCACCAGCAGCCGTTCATCTGCGAGACGGAGCTCTTCACGATCCCGGTGATCGGCGGCAACCTCGGGCCGGCGCTCGACGAGAACTGCTCGATCGCGAGGCGGGTGGACTACTTCTACCGGACCACCGCCGGCACGTTCGCGCCCTGGCCGGCCGGCACGTCCAGCTACCCGGCCGATCTCGCGCAGACGACCACCACGCTCGGCGTGACGGTGCCGTACATCGTCCGGATGGAGACCGGCACGGTCAACCGCTCCATCTACCAGACGACGATCCTGCACGATCCGCTGGCCGAGCCGGAGCCGAACTTCCACACGAGGCCGAAGGGCTGGAACGGACGGCTCATCTACACCTTCGGCGGCGGCTGCATCAACGGCTGGTACCGGCAGGGGCGGACCACCGGCGGCGTGACCGACAACTTCATGCTGTCGAACGGCTACGCCGTCGCCTCGGCCTCGCTCAACGTCTTCGGCAACAACTGCTCCGACCTCACGGCGGCCGAGACGATGATGATGGTCAAGGAGCGCTTCATCGAGGCCTACGGCCCGCCGAGGCACACGCAGGGCTTCGGCTGCTCGGGCGGCTCCTACCAGCAGCACCAGATCGCCGACAACTACCCGGGCCTCCTCGACGGCATCATCCCGGGCTGCTCCTTCCCGGAGGTCGGCTTCGCGACCGTTAGCTTCATCACCGACGCGTGGCTCCTCGACAACTACTTCACCACCCGCGCCGGCGTGGAGTGGACGGCCGAGCAGAAGCGGCTCGTCACCGGCTTCGGCGTCTACGCCACGGCGCCGAACGTGGCGATCGGCGCCCGGCGCATCGACCCGCGGGGCGACATCAACCGGAACTGCGGCGTGCTGCCGGCCATCCTCAAGTACGACCCCGTCACCAACCCGGACGGCGTCCGGTGCGACGTCTTCGATCACCACGTCAACGTCTACGGCAGGGACCCGAAGACCGGATTCGCCAGGCGGCCGCTCGACAACGTCGGCATCCAGTACGGGCTCGCCGTGCTCAACGCGGGGCTGATCACGGTGGATCAGTTCCTCGACCTCAACGAGAAGATCGGCGGCTTCGACGACGACGCGAACATCCTGCCGCCGGGGCAGCGTACCATCGGCGACCGGAAGGCGATGCGGGCGGCCTATCTCACCGGCCGGCTCACGAACGGCGGCGGCGGCCTGCACGAGATTCCGATCATCGACTACCGGGCGTACAACGACGAGGTGCCGAACGGCGACATCCACGTCCGGTACCACACGCTGTCGCTGCGCAAGCGGCTCATCAAGGCCAACGGCACCGCGGCCAATCACGTCTCGGTGGTCGAGGACAACCGGTACGGCCTCTACAGCACGGCGAGCCCGCTGCTCCAGCGGATGATCCTCACGATGGACCGGTGGATCACGGCCATCAACGAGGACACGCGACCCGGAAGCAAGTTCCAGAAGGTCGTGCGCAACAAGCCGCCCGACCTCCAGGAAGGCTGCATGACCCGGGACGCGAACCCGGTCTTCATCGCGGAGCGGCTCGACCGCGACCCGAACTCGACCTGCGAGCAGCTCTACCCGTCGTACTCGTTCCCGCGGGAGGTGGCGGGGGCGGACATCGCGGCCGACGTCATCAAGTGCCGCCTCAAGCCGCTGCGCCGCCGGGACTACGCCGTGCCGTTCACCGACGAGCAGTGGGCGCGCCTGAAGGCCATCTTCCCGGAGGGCGTCTGCGACTGGTCGGAGAAGGGGGTCGAGCAGCGCGGCCTGGCGGGGACCTGGATCAGCTTCGGCGGCAACTAGCCGGCGAAGTCTCGTCGCAGCATCGGGCCGGGACGGCCGCGCGGCCGTCCCGGCCTTCTCGTGTTGCCTTACTGCGGGCTTGCGCCGGGCATGGCGCCGGAGCTGCCGGATCCCGACGAGGTGCTCCCCGACGTGCCGCTGCTGTAGGGGCTCGTCCCGGTGGTGCCGCTCGACGTGGCGCCGCCCGGCTCCGTGGTCCCCGAGACGCTCCCCTCGGGGCTCGACGTCGTCATCGGGCCGCCGGTGCTCGACGGGCTCGTCGAGGTGGTGGAGCCGCTCGTGGTCGACGGGCTGGTCGTCGCCGCGGGCTCGTCGTCGCGGTCGAAGGCCGCGCATCCGGCGGCGAGCCCGCCGCCGAGGATCGCGGCTGCGGCAAGGGTGGTGAGGGTGCGTGTGCGCATGGCGTCGATCTCTCCTGCGGTTGGCCACGAGCCTCCTGCCCGTGGACGTGCAGAAGAGACGAACAGCAGAGACCGTGCCGATGCGCCGGGCGGGATCCGCACGGCGCCGATGATTCGCATCACGCCCGCGCGAGCGCGGTGCGATAGGACACGTACTGCCCGCCTGCCATGACGACGATCAGCACGAGCGCGGCGGTGTAGCTGCCGGTGACGTCGAACACGCCCGCGGCGAGCGAGGGACCGACGGCCATGCCGGCGCCGCTCACGAGGCGGAGGACGCCGTAGGCGACGCCGAAGTCGGCCGGCGCCACGAGACGCCGGACGCCGAGGGCGAGCACGATGGCCTGGGGGCCGAAGCCGGCGCCGAGGAGGACCGGATACGCGTAGAGCACGGACGAGCCCGCCCCGACCTGGAGGAGCAGCAGGCAGCCGACGGCGAGCGCGGCGGCGACGCACTGCACCGCCATGGCGGCGGTCTCGCCGAAGCGACTCACGACGAAGCCTGCGGCAAAGCGGAAGGCGAAGACGCTGAGACCGGTGGCCGACGCGAGGAAGACGGCCACGGTCGCCTCGACGCCCTGGTCCTGGAAGAGCGCCACCTGCTGGGTCATGAGGCCGTGGAACGCGACCGGGCCGAGGAAGAAGGCGGCGGCGATCCACGCCATGCCGGGCCGCTTCGCGGCCGGTGCGCGACTGGTCTGGTGGGCGGCGGCCGCCGCGGCGAAGCCGGGCGGCCCGTAGCGCATGAGGAGCGCGTTCATCGGCAGCACGGTTGCGAGCACGAGGACGCCGAGGCCGACGTAGGCGGTGCGCCAGCCGGCGGCCTCGATGACCGCGTGCAGCGCCGGCAGCCCGAAGAAGACGCCGAGCCCAGAGCCGGAGTCGACGAGCGACATGGCGGGTGCGGAGCGCGGCCCGAGCCAGTTGGCGAGGATGGTGAAGAGCGCGAGCGAACTGCACGCCTGGACGCCCGCGCCGGCGACGAGCCCGAACGCCAGGTAGAGGCCGGCCGGCGACTCGACGCGCGAGGCGAGGAGGAAGCCGGCCGCGAGGAGCAGCGACGCGACCGCGAGCACCAGGCGCGAGTCGACGCGCGCGAGGAGCCACCCCACGGCCGGCGCGCCGAGGGCGTTCACGACGGTGAAGAGGGTGTAGGCGCCGGAGATGGTGGCCCGGCTCCAGCCGAACTCCCGCTCGAGGGCGACGAGGAAGAGGCTGAACGAGTGCCAGACGAGCCCGGACACCGCCATGGAGACGAACCCCGCGGCCACGATGGGCCAGACGGGGCTCACGGCCATGCCGGGCTCACCCCGCTTACGCGTCGGCCCCGGCCGCCTCCCGGGCGGCCAGGGCGAAGACCCGCTCGCGCGCCTTCGCGATGCGCGCGGCCGTCCTGCCCAGGTCGGCCCGGTCTCGGGCGAGGTCTCGCCGGCGCGCGGCCAGCATCCGGCGGACGTTGGCCGGCGCCGGGCCGCCGAGCACGGTGCGGATCCGCACGTTGCGCACCGGGTCGAGCGCGCCGGCCACGGCCTTCTCGGAGATGCCGAGCGGCTGGCCGAAGAGCTTCTGGCTCATCCGCTCGAGGTCCGCGGCGGTGATCTCGACGGCGGTCTTGCCGGCCTCGATCGCCTCGCGGACGACGCCGGCCACGATGTTGTGCGCCATCCGGAAGGAGAGGCCGGTCTCGCGCACGATCACGTCGGCCAGCTCCGTCGCGGTGCCGTAGCCGACCTGCGCCGCCCGGAGCATCACGTCCGCGTTGACCGTCAGCGCCTCGAGCACCTCGGCCGCAAGCCGGAGGACCCGGCGCGTCCGCATGGCGGCGTCGAGCACCGGCTCGTTGATGGCCGTGACGCCGTCGTTCACGTCGCTGAGCGACGTGTTCTTCGTGCAGGCCAGCGCGGCCACGAGCGCCCCGGTCACCATGCCGGTCGCGGCCTTGATGTGCTCGAGAGCGGCCGGGTTCTTCTTCTGCGGCATGATGCTGCTCACCGAGGCGTGCTGGTCGCCGATCTCGACGAACCGGAACTCGGCGGTGTTCCAGGCCTGGAGGTCGAAGGCGACCCTCGACAGGTTCGTCATGAGGATCGCCAGCGCGGCGCAGGTCTGGTGGACGTCGTCGCGGGCGGAGACGCCGTCGTACCCGACCTCGACGACGCCCGCGAAGCCGAGGGCGCGGGCCGTCCAGACCCGGTCGATCGGGAAGGCGGTCGTCGTGAGCGCGCCCGAGCCGAGGGGGCACCGGTCGGTCTCGGTCAGCGCCGCCCGGAGGCGGCGATGGTCGCGGGCCAGGAGATCGGCGACGCTGAGGAGGTAGTACGCGAGCGTGATCGGCTGCGCGTGCTGCGTGTGGGTGTAGCCGGGCATGACGGTGTCGAGGTGCTTGCCGGCGAGCCGGATCACCGTCTCCCGGAGATCGGCCAGGGCGCTCAGCGTCTCCAGCACGGAGGCGCGTAGCGCCATGCGCCAGGAGGTGGTGTGGAGGTCGTTGCGGCTGCGGCCGGTGTGGAGGCGCCCCCCCACCTCCGGCCCGAGGCGGCGGACGAGCCACCGCTCGACGTACGAGTAGAGGTCCTCCTGGGTGAAGTCGACCTCGAGCGCCTCGGGGCCCGCCTCCGACAGCTCGAGGAGCGCCTCGAGGATCCGGCGGACGTCCCCCCGCGAGACGATCCGCCGCCGGCCGAGCATGAGCGCGTGGGCGAGGTGGATCCAGGTCTCGACCTCGAAGAGGTACTGGAACGAGCGGCCGACGGCGGGCCTGTAGTAGCTCTCGACGAACAGCTCCGAGGGCGGCAGCTTGACCCGTTCGCGAAGCTGGATGCTCACTGCCGCTTCCGGAGGTCGTTCACGATGCGGCGCATCTCGGCCGCCCCCCACTTGACCGCCTCGGCCGGATCCTGGCCCTGCAGCACGACGCGCTGCACGACGAGCGCGGGGATGTCCCGCGCGACGATGGAGCCGATGTAGGGGTTCGCCACGCCGGGGATCACCTTGCCGTCGACGATCCGGGCGCCCGCCTCGTTCTCGAAGTCGAGGCTGTTCGACGTGTCGTAGGCCATCTTCGCGAGGTCGGGTCGATCCTTGAGGGCCGGGATCCCCTGCTGCACGAGCGGGTGGTTCCGCACCGACTTGAGCGGCGGGATCAGGTGCGGGTAGGCCGTCAGCGAGAACTCGGCCGCCCGGTCGCCGGTGAGGATGTACTTGAGGAACGTCTTGGCCGCCTGGATGTTCTTGGCCCCGACGCGCTCGGAGGCGATCGCGAAGCTGTTCTGGTTGACGAAGCGCACCCCCACGCCCGAGGGGCCGGCCGGCGGCGGCGCGGCGCGCGTCTTGCCGATGAGGTCCGGCCGGTTCGACGCGGCGTTGGCGACGAGGCGCGGCGCGTAGAGGTCGAGGGCGATCTTGCCGGTCAGGTACGTGTTGATCATGTCGTTGTACGAGTACGACGCGATGCCCGGCGGCGCGTACTTGGCCAGCTCCTTGAGGAAGGTGAGGGCCTTGACCGCGGCGTCGCCCTTGTCGAACGTCACCTCGAGGTTCTTGTCGAAGTAGGTGCCGCCAGCCGACCAGAAGAGCGACGAGAAGAAGAGGCTCGTCATCCGGTTCTTGCCGGCGGGGAAGACGGTGCCGTAGACGTCGCCGTCCGTGAGCGCGCGCGCGGCGGCCAGCCACTCGTCCCAGGTCTTCGGCACGGCGAGGCCCTTGGCCTCGAGGAGGTCCGCGCGGTACCAGAGCGTGGAGAAGTTGCCCAGGGTGTACGGCAGGTCGTAGATCTTGCCGTCGATGCGGATGATCAGCTCTTCGGGGAAGTCGGAGAGGCCGATCTCCTGCGCCACGTCGTCGAGCGGGACGAGGAAGCCCCGGCGGCCGAAGTTGAAGCGCTCCTCGGGGAGGATCTTGAAGAGCTCGGGCATGGTGCGCGCGTTCATCGACGCGGTCACCTTCTGGAGGCGGCCGTCGGTGCTCACGGCCTCCATCTCCACCCGGATGCCGGGGTGTGCCGCCTCGAACTGCTTGATCGCCCGATTGAAGAACTCGATGCTCGGCGGGTCGGTTTCGTTGTGCAGGAAGCGCACGACTTCGGCGGCGTGAGCCGGACCGGCGACGAGGAGCGCGAGGACGACGGCGACGACGACCTTCATGACCCCCTCCGTGCGTTGACTGGTCAACATGGTCATGCTAAAGGAACGGTATTTCACTTGTCAACAGAGGGGACACGAGTGGAGAGGGCTGGCGCACTCTACAAGGGGGACCGGCGGCTCGCCTATCTCTCGCTCCTGCCGAGCGCCCTCGTCATCACGCTCCTCTCCTTCGTCCCGACGCTCTCGGTCATCCGCATCAGCCTGCAGCACGTCGAGACCGGCTCCGACGAGGGCCCCTGGGCGGGGCTCGACAACTACCTCTGGGCGCTCACGAGCCCCGACTTCCACAACGCGCTCGTCAACTCCCTCGTCTGGACCTTCGGCAGCGTCGCGCTCGAGATGGTCCTCGGGCTCGGCGTCGCGCTGCTCCTGCATCGCCGTTTCCGATTCCGCGGGGTGGCGCGGGCCCTCGCGCTGACGCCGTACCTCGTCCCCACCGTCGTGGCGGTCCTGACGTGGCGCTTCATGTTCCACGACATCATCGGCGTGCTGAACTACCTTCTGATCTCGCTCGGCATCACCGACGGCCCGGTGCTCTGGCTGAACGACCCCGGCATGGCGATGCTCTCGGTGATCCTCGTCGGCGTCTGGAAGTTCTTCCCGTTCGTGGTCCTCGCGCTCCTCGGCATCCTCCAGGCGATCCCCCAGGAGCAGTACGAGGCGGCCACCATCGACGGCGCGAGCGCGTTCCTGCAGTTCTGGGTGATCACGCTGCCGCACATCATGCCGGTGTTCCTCCTGTCGGCGCTCCTTCGGACCATCTGGACGTTCCACAAGTTCGACATCATCTACCTCCTCACCGGCGGCGGGCCGCTCAACGCCACGACCACCCTTCCCGTCCTCGTCTATCTGAAGGGGTTCAGCGACTTCGAGCTGGGGCGGGCGGCCGCGGTCTCGATGGTCACGTTCCTCCTGCTCGGCGTGGTCCTGGTCGCCTACTTCGTCGCCCTGCGCCGCGCGGAGGCCCGGCAATGAGGCGCGTCGGCCTCTACGCCCTCGTGTCGCTCACCGTGACCGTCGTCGGCTTCCCGCTCTTCTGGATGGTCGTCGGGTCCTTCAAGACGCGGCAGGAGCTGTACGCCTACCCGCCGACCTTCTGGCCGTCGGACTGGACCTTCGCCAACTACTACGAGCTGATCGAGCAGACGAGTTTCCTGGTCTACTTCACGAACAGCCTGATCGTGGCGGGCGGGGCGACGCTGCTCGCGCTCGCCATCGGGTCGATCGGCGCCTACAGCCTCTCGCGCTTCCGGTTCCGCGGCCTCCGGGGCTTCGCGCAGCTGAGCCTCCTCTGCTACATGCTGCCGGAGGTGCTGCTCGTCATCCCGCTCTACGTCTACCTGGTGAAGCTCGGCCTGGCCGACACCCTCTTCGCGCTGATCGTGGCGAACACGGCCTTCACGCTCCCGCTGACCCTCTGGTTCATGCAGTCGTACTTCAAGGCGATCTCCCCGTCGCTCGAGGAGAGCGCCATGATCGACGGCTGCACGCGCCTGCAGGCGCTCCGCCGCGTGACGCTGCCGCTCGCCCTCCCCGGGCTCGTGTCGGTGGGGGTCTTCAGCTTCAACCACGCCTGGAACGAGTTCCTCTTCGCGCTCGTCTTCACCTCCTCCGAGCGCAAGAAGGTCCTCTCGGTCGGGCTCGCCACCTGGATCGGCCAGGACAACATCTATTCGTGGGGCATGCTCCTCGCCGGCGCCGTCCTCATCACGCTGCCGGGGACGCTCTTCTACCTCCTCGTGCAGCGGCACCTCGTCACCGGACTCGCGGCCGGGGGAACCAAGGGGGAATGATGCGTATCGAGCGCGTCGAAGCGATTCCGATCGAGATCCCGCTCACCCGCGCCTTCTCGGGCAGCGGCTACCACGTCACCTCGCGCAACACGGTGATCACCCGCATCCACACGTCGAGCGGCCTCGTCAGCGAGGTCTACAACGGCGACAACCGCGCCCACGGCCGCGAGGTCGCGAGGATCGTGGAGGAGGAACTCCAGCCGCTCGTGAAGGGCGAGGAGATCTGGGCCTACGAGCGGCTCTGGGAGCGGATGTTCCGCGCCTCCATCCCGGCGCGCGACCGGAAGCTCGTGATGGAGGCGATCGCCTGCGTCGACACCGCCCTCTGGGACCTCATGGGCAAGGCGGCGGGGACGAGCGTCTGCCGGCTCCTCGGCGGCTACCGGGACCGGCTGCCGGTCATCGCCATCGGCGGCTACTACCAGGAGGGCAAGACGATCGCCGACCTCGCGAAGGAGATGGAGTGGCTCCGGAGCGTCGGGATGGCCGGCTGCAAGGTGAAGGTCGGCGGGCTCTCCCCCGAGGAGGACGCGAAGCGGGTCAAGGCCGCCCGCGAGGGGGGCGGCAAGGACTTCATCATCGCCGTGGACGCCAACCGCGGGTGGAGCGTGCGCGACGCCATCCGCTTCGCCTCGCTCGTCGAGGACCTCGACATCCGCTGGTTCGAGGAGCCGGTCCACTGGCACGACGACGCGCGCGGCATGGCGGAGGTGCGGAGGCGGACGCGCATCCCCATCAACGCCGGCCAGAGCGAGGTGACGGCGGCCGGCGTGCGCCGGCTCCTCGACGCGGGGGCCGTCGACCTCGTGAACTTCGACGCCTCGGAGGCCGGCGGGATCACCGAATGGCGCCGCGCCGCGGCCGCCTGCGCCCTGGCGGGGGTGCAGATGGCGCATCACGAGGAGCCCCAGATCGCGGCGCACATGCTGGCCGCGATTCCGCACGGCACCTACGTGGAGTGCTTCCCCGACCCGGAGCGCGATCCCATCTGGGCTCGGCTGATCGTCAATCGCGCGCCGGTGAAGGACGGCATCCTCGAGGTGCCGCAGGGTCCGGGCTTCGGCCTCGAACTCGACTGGGACCTGGTGCGCAAGTACCGTCTGGCATGACGGCCTCGCCCGCTTCGGTCAGGGCCAACACGTCGGGCGAGCCGGCGGCCTCCACGAGGCCCTCGGCCTGCATGGCGGCCAGCTCCGCCCGGACCTGCCGCCACCACCGCGGTTCGCCCGACTCGTCGCGCTCGAGGGCGGCCTTCGGCAGCGCCAGTGCCATGACCCCGTTCAACGTCGCGAGGAGGCGCGCGACAGGAGCCCGGCCGCGGAAGTGCCACCGGAGGACCTGCACGATCTCCCACCGCAGCGCCGGGAGAGGTACCTCCGCGGCCGACGACTTCGCACGCCGTTCCGCGAGTCCGAGCAGCCGTCTCAGGACCCGGTTGGGCGTGTCTTCGAACGGCGTGGCACGACTCCGGAGGGCCTCCCACACTTCGTCGTCGATGCGGATCACGGGCATCTCGTCCTCCGCAGGCGGGCACGAAGGCTCGAGAGGTGCCCTGGCGTGATGCGTCTGGGTACCGAAGTTACGGAGTTACAAAGTTACGGGGTTGCTTTGTAACCCTGTAACTTTGTAACCTGCCCGGGAGGCGTCCTGCCTCCTCGTGCCGTAGCTCGTCCTACCGCGACTCGTCCTACCGTGCCTCGTCCGCCGCGCGCAGCTCCTCCAGCCGCATGGCCTCGGCCGCCTCGTACAGACGGTCGAGCAGCTCGTAGATCTGCCTGGTCTCCTCGGCGCTCAGGCAGGCGATGGAGCGCGCGTGGCGCGCGCGCTTGGCGGCGAGGATGCGCTTCCAGACGGCCCGCCCGCGCTCGGTCAGCGTGAGGACGATGCGCCGGCTGTCCGAGGGGTCCTTGGTGCGACTGACGAGACCGCGCCGGATGAGGGTGGCGAGGGCGCGACTCACCATCGCCTTGTCCATGGAGGAGTGCTCGACGACGTCGCAGGAGCCGAGCGGCTCGTAATGGCCGACGATGTTGAGGAGGCGGACTTCCGGGATGCCCATGTCGAAGTGGCGCTGGTAGTAGCGCGAGGCGCTCTTGAAGTACGAGCTGGCGAGACGGTGGACCTTGAAGATCAGGTTGTCGAACAGCCGGTACTCGTGCCCCGCGGGCGGCCGGGCCGGCGCGCGAGATCTGAGATCGCTCACCTTTGTAGCCATGCGCGGCTCCTCGCATCGGTCACGACGATCACTCTAGCGGAGCCCGAGGGCTGCTGTCACGCGCCGCGGCACGCCGTCTTGAACTGACCGGGGGAGATCGTATACAGTTGCTGGGTACGACCCGGGGCTCGTCAGGCGCCGACCCCGGGGTGATCGGGGAGCCCCCGGAGGGACTCCCCGTTTTTTTTACGCCTGGGGGGCGTCGTACCCGGACACGAAGGGGCGAGCCGCGCCGGTCGCCGGGTCGAAGGTGTGCCGTTGGCGGCGGCCGATGTCGCCGCCGTAGACGTGGACCGACACCGCCGGAGTCGAGCCGAGGTTGCGGATCCGGTGCACCTCGCGGTCGGGCGGCAGGACGTGCGAGACGTCTCCCGGGCGGAAGACGACCCGCCCCGTCTCGCGCAGGGTCGCGCGGTCGTACCGCGTCTCCTCCTCCTCCCCCTCGTACTGTCCGATCACCCCCCACGTCCCGTGGTCGTGCACCGGAGAGCCTTCCCCGGGGCTCCAGACGAACGCCACGACCGAGAAGGCGGCGTCCTCGGGGAGGTGGAGGAGGTACTGCGCGTAGGGCCGTCCCGGGATGGGACGGCGGTAGCGCGCCTCGAGCCACGTCCGCTCCCGCACGAGGGCGCGCATGTGCGACTCCACTTCGGCCACGAGCGCGGCCCCCTCGCGTCCCGATCGGACGGCCGCGCCGACCGCCTTCACGAAGGTCTCGAGTGCGCCTTCCGGCATCCGCGTCACCCCCTGATCGTCCGCATGACCTCGGCCTGGTCGAACACCGCGGCCGGGTCGCCCGCGTAGATGATCTCCCCCCGCTCGATGGCGTAGAGCCGGTCGGCCACCCTGGTGGCCGTCACGACGTTGGACTCGGCGAGGAGGAGCGAGATCCCCATGTCCTTGATCCGGGCCACGGCGTCGATGAAGCGGTCGACGACCACCGGCGCGAGCCCCTCGAACGCCTCGTCGAGGAGGAGGATCCGGGGATCGAGCGCCATGGCGCGGGCGATGGCCACCATCTTCTTCTCGCCGCCCGACAGGTGCGTGCCGCGGCGGTCGAGGAGGCGGCGCACCTCGGGGAAGACCGCGAAGATCCGTTGCTCCAGCATGGCGGCCGGCGCGGCGCTCCCGGCGCCCGCGTGGCCGGCTGCGAGCCAGAGGCTGATGTCGAGGTTCTCGGCGACCGTGAGGTCGGGGAAGACGCCGGCCCCTTCGGGCGCGTAGCCGATGCCGAGCCGCGCCCGCTCGTGCGGGGCGAGCCGCGTGATGTCGCGATCGCCGAGGACGACGCTGCCTGCGCGCACGGGGAGGAAGCCCATGATGCTCTCGATGGCGGTCGTCTTGCCGGCGCCGTTTCTGCCGACGAGGCAGACCGCCTCGCCGCGCCCCACCTCGAGGCTGAGGCCGCGCAGGACGTGGACCGGCCCGCGGTGCGTGTCGATCCCGCTAACCGCGAGCATGGACCGCCTTCCCCAGGAGGACGGCGTTGACCTGCGGGTGCTCGCGGATCTCGGCGGGGGGACCGTCGGCGAGCACCGTCCCCTCGTGCATGACGACGATGCGGTCGGCGTAGCGGAAGACGACGTCCATGTCGTGCTCGATGATCACGGCGGAGATCCGCTGCGACCGGACGACGGCGGTGATGCGGTCCATGATGGGCGCCTTCTCGCGGGTGCTCACCCCGGAGGTCGGCTCGTCGAGGAGGAGGAGCCGGGGGGCCAGCGCGTAGGCGACCGCCACGTCCAGGAGCTTCCGCTCGCCGTGCGAGAGCCCGCCGGCCGTGGCGTACCCCTTCGTCTCGAGGCCGAAGTGGGTGAGGACCTGCATGGCCTCCTCGCGCACGTCGAGGTCCCGGTCGGCCAGGGCGAGGAGCCGGCGCGTTCGCTTCTCGCGGGCGAAGATCGGCAGCGCGACGTTGTCGAGCACGGTCAGGGCGTCGAAGAGGTTCACGAGCTGGAAGCTTCGGGCGATGCCGAGGTCGATCCGCTCGTGCACCGACGTGCGCGTCACGTCGGCGCCGTCGAACGCGATGCGGCCGGCATCGGGCGAAAGGAGGCCGCTCACGAGGTTGACGAGGCTCGTCTTGCCGGCGCCGTTCGAGCCGATGAGGGCCAGCACCTCCCCCTCGCCGACGACGAAGTCGACGTCCCTGACGGCGACCAGCTCGCCGAACCGCTTCGTGAGGCCCGTCGCCTCGAGGAGCGTCATCGCGGCCTCCACGCCTTCTTGAGGGTCCCCACGATGCCGTCGGGCAGGGCGAGGACCAGCACGATCAGCACCGCGCCGAGGAGGAACTGCCAGTAGACCGTGTACCCGATGGCGTAGGTCTTGAGGTAGTTGAACACGATCGCCCCGACGATCGGCCCCCAGAACGTCCGGAAGCCGCCGAGCACGGCCAGGAAGACGATCTCGCCCGAGAAGGGCCAGTAGAGGATGTCGGGCGTGACCAGCCCGTTCAGCGGCGCCCAGAGCGCTCCGGCGAGCCCCGTGAAGGCCCCCGAGATCAGGAACGCGAGCCAGCGGTAGCGGCGCACCCGGATGCCGACGAACTCGGCCCGCGTCTCGTTGTCGCGCGTCGCCTGCAGCGCCTTGCCGAACGGGGAGTGGACGATCAGCCACATGAGCGCCGTCGCCGCGACGAAGATCGCGAGGATGTAGTAGTAGTACCGGTGCGACAGGTAGCCGATCTTGTCCTCCGGCGGCCCGAGGAGGCCGCCGAGCAGGACCGGGGTCGGCACCCTGAGGCCGTCGGTGCCGCCGGTGATCCAGAAGAACTTGAAGGCGAGGCTCCAGAGCACCTGCGAGAGGGCCAGGGCGAGGATCGAGAAGAAGATCCGCGTGTAGCGCACGCAGACCACGCCGAACACCGCCGCGACGGCGGCCGAGGCGAGAAGGCCGCCGGCGAGGGCCGCCTCCATCGACGTCGTGCCCCAGTACTTGTGCATCATCGCCACGGCGTAGGCGCCGACGCCGAAGAAGGCGGCGTGGCCGAAGGAGAGGAGCCCCGCGTAGCCGAGGAGCAGGTTGAAGCCGATGGCGGCGATTCCCATGACGAGGCCGTACGCCACGAGGATGGCCTGGTAGGGCGCGGCCACGTACGGCAGGGCGAGGAGCAGCGCCGCGACGACGGCGCCGGCGACCGCCGGCCTCATGCCCGGCCGAAGAGGCCGGCGGGCCGGACGAGCAGCACGGCGGCGGCGATGAGGTAGAGGACGGCCAGTTCGATCTCGGGGAACCAGTTGATCCCCGCCTCCCGGACGAAGGCCACGATGAGCGCCCCCACGAGTGCCCCTTCCAGGCTCCCGAGCCCCCCGATGACGACCACCACGAACGACAGCACCAGGGCGTCCACCCCCATCCCCAGCACCGCCGCCTGGCTCGGCACGATCACCGCGCCGCCGAGCCCGGCCATGAAGCAGCCGATCGTGAAGGCCTGCAGGTAGACGCGCTTCACGTCCACCCCGAGCGCCGCCGCCATCTTCCGGTCCTGCGAGGTCGCCCGCAGCACGACCCCGAACCGCGTCCGGTAGACGAACGCCCAGACGAGCGCGGCGGCGGTGATGCCGACGGCGATGACGAGCAGGTTGTAGACCGGGTAGATCGCGCCGAGGAACTCGAGGCTCCCCAGCGCCGCCCAGAGCGTGGTGGCCGAGAGCGGCTGCGCCCCCCAGAGGAACCGGGTCACGTCCTCGAGGACCAGGAAGAGGCCGAAGGTGATGAGAAGCTGGTACTCCTCGGCCCGGCGGTAGAGCGGGCGAAGGAGCGTCGGCTCGATCAGCGTGCCGGCCAGCCCCGCGGCGACCGCGCCGACCGGCAGGACGAGGAAGAGCACGCCGGTCGGCGCCTGGGCGGCGAGGAGGCCGACCGACCAGGCCGCCACGTACGCGCCGATCGCGTACAGGCCGCCGTGCGCGAGGTTGACGATCCGCATGACGCCGTAGATGAGCGACAGGCCGCCGGCGATCAGGAAGAGGATCGACGCGTACAGCAGCGCGTTCAGCACGTTGATGATCAGCGTGTCCATGGCACCACCCGAACGTCCGGGTTCATCGTGTTGCCGTTGAGGACCAGCGCGACGGCGACCGCGCGTGCCGAAAGCCCGCCAAGGTCGATGGTGAAGCGGTTCCCCTCGGGCCGGGTGGCCTCGCCGACGGCGAGGACGCGGCCGTCGGCGCCGAGCGCCACGTATCGGGCGACGAGGGTGTCCTTCGCGACCTGGTCGGCCGAGGCGGCCGACCCGAACGGCTCGCGGACCAGGTCGTAGGTCCGCTGGTAGCGGAAGACCCGCTCGACCTCGGCCGACACCTCGAGCCGATCCCCCTTCGCCTCGACGCCGGCCACGAAGGCGCGGCGCGGCAGGGCGAAGCGATCGAACGTCCCGACGCCGAGCGGGTAGCTGAGGTCCCGGAACACCTGGAGGACGGCCGAGTCGGCGGTCCACCGATCGAGCAGGTAGGGGCCGTTGGCCGCGAGGACGTGTCCGTGCTGCCGGAAGAACCGGCGAAGGGCGGCCCAGCGCGCCCGCGCCTCGTCGGCGGTGACGCGCCCCCGGAGCGGCTCCGGGACGTGCCCCTCGACCGCGAAGCGGTCGACGAGCCCCGCGAGCGCCTGCTTCAGCGCCTGGTCGCGCACGAGGTCGATGGTGGAGAGCGTCCCGAGGCCGCGGGCCAGCGCCTCGTCCATCAGGGCGAGGACGTGCCACGGGACGCTGGTCCAGGGGGGCGCGACGGCGTCGCTCTCCTCGGGTCCGCCCGCGAGGCGGCCGAGGTAGACGTCGACGACGAACACGTCGTAGGTGAGCGCCAGGTCGGGCCCGAGCTGGACCGTCTTGCGGTCGACGCGCACGACGTCGAGCCCCGCGAGCCGGTCGCGGGCGAGCGGCGCCACGCCCCAGCGCGCGGCGTAGAGGTAGGGGGCGACGAGGTCGGCCTGCGTCATGCGGCTGCCGTCGTGGAAGAGCGACGCGAGCGCGCGGTAGCGGATGCGTACGGCGGCCGGCGTCCCCGGCTCGCCGACGGCCGCGCCGGCCGGCACGCGTCCCGGCTCCGCCTGCCGCGCCTCGACGACCACGCGGTTCGGCGACCACCCGCCGCCGTACGGGTCGGGGATGAGCGACGGGTCGCCGACCGCCTCCCAGATCAGCCGGCCGGCCGGGTCGGTGAAGCCGGCCACCGGGTTCCAGGCGGCGGCGGGGCGACTCGAGACGCCGAGCCTGAGCCACCCGTTCCAGGGGAAGTCCTTGAGCTTCGCGGTGCGGAGGAACACGGCCGACGCCAGCCCGCTCTGCGAGTCGAAGGCGACGTTCTCGATCCCCTCGCTGTACTCCACGGCGTACGGCTCGCGGCGCGTGACGTAGCCAACGACGGCCCGCTCGCAGCCGGCGGCGAGCGCCGTGACGAGCGAGCGCTCGAGCGCGGCCCGTTCCTCGAGATCGCGCGGCTCGCCGGCCATGAGCCGGGCGGCCATCTCCTCGACGCGCCGGCGCGCCGCCGGATCGGCGAGCGCGTCGGCCTGGAGGCGGTAGGCGTGGAACCAGCCGGCCTTGCGCCAGGGCGGCCCGGGGAAGGCCACGGCCGCGGCGCGCCCCTCCGCCACGAGGTCGTCGAGTCGCACCACCTCGACCCTGGCATCGGCCGGCCCCGGCGGCGCGTGCTCGACGGCCGCGGCGGCTTTCGCGGCGAGGTCGGCGTGGACGAGGTAGTCGGCGTGGTACGGCGTGACGG
>DATCKS010000613.1:0-2233 GCA_036562265.1 Thermodesulfobacteriota bacterium
CCTCCGTACGGGCCGATGCGAGCAGCGACTCGGCGGCGGCGAGCGTGCCGGCGGCCTTCTCCTCGGCCTCCGCGATGATCTGCTCGGCCCGGGTGCGCGCGGCCGCGACCTGGTCCTCGGCCTCCTTGCGGGCCCCGGCCCGCACCTCCTCGGCCTCCGTGCGGGCCCCGGCCCGCACCTCCTCGGCCTCCGTGCGGGCCTTGGTCAGCAGCTCCTCGGCTTCCGTGCGGGCCTTGGTCAGCAGCTCCTCGGCTTCCGTGCGGGCCTTGGTCAGCAGCTCGTCGGCTTCCGTGCGGGCCTTGGTCAGCGCCTCGTCGGCCTGGGCGCGCAGGGTGGTGGCGTAGGACTCGGCGTCGGTGCGCACCTGGAGGACCGCCGCCTCGGCCTCGGCCAGCTCACGCTCCATTGTGGCCCGTCGCTGCGCGTGCTCCTCCTCTGCCTCGACGCGCCGCTTGGTGAGCTCGGCCTCCAGCTCGGCGGCCCGGGCCGCGGCGAGCGACTCGACCTCTCCGAGCCGCGCGGCGACCACGGCCTCCGCCTCGGCACGCTTGTTCGCCAGCTCCGCCTCGGCGGCCTCGCGCGCGGCCCGGATCTCGGCGTCGGCGGCCTCCCGCAGGGCGCGCAGCTCGGCCTCGGTGTTCTTGCGCGCGGCCCGGATCTCCGCCTCGACCGTCTCGCGGGCGGTGCGGATCTCGACCTCGGCCGCGCTGCGTCGCTCCTCCAGCTCCTTGGCGAGCGCGGCGCGGCGCTCGGCCGCCTCCTCCTCGACCTGCTTGCGGACCGCGGCGGCGTGGGCCTCGGTCTCGGCCCGCACCTTGTCGGCGTACGCCTTGGTCGCGTCACCGACGCGCGTCGATTCCATGAGCGCGGCCGTGTAGAGAGCGTCCACATCGGACCGGATCCGCTCGGCGTACGCCTTGGCCTCGGCGACCTCGGCCTCGACCTCCTCGCGCCGCTTGGCGAGAGCCGCTTCCACCTCGGCGCGCCGGGCGGCGAACTCCTTTTCGAAGTTCCGCTCCGCGTCCGCGAAGCGCGCGTCGAGCTGCTCCCGGAGGCGGGCGAGCTCGGCCTCCCGAGCGGCGAACTCGCGGTTGGCCCGTTCGCGGATCTCGGCGGCCTGCTCCTCGGCGAGGGCCAGGATCTGCTCCGCCCGCGCGCCCAGGTGGCGGTAGGTGACGGGCTCACCCGGGGCGGTCAGCGCCCGGCGCGTGTTCGCCAGCTCCTGCTGCAGCTGCTGGACCTGCTGGGTGAGCAGGTTCACCTGGATCGAGAGCTCGTTGCGCTCGCCCACGAGCGCGGCGACCTCGGCCTCGACCTGCTGCACGTACCGATCGACCTGCAGCCGGTCGTAGCCACGCCGCGCGATCGCGAAGGCTGGTTCGGTGGACGCGCCGAAGGGGAACGGCTCAGAGGGGGAAGACATGCCCATATCCTCACACGTTTGGACGCAAGACGCGGGCGGGATCATGACATTCTACGGGTTGATCCCGTTACTGTCCACTGTGGTCACAAGGTGGCGACACTCTGTGGCCACGTGATCCGGCCTTATCGATCGGTCGGGGTGGTGCCGGTCCTCCCGGCTCGTGACCGGAGGGACTGTCATTCTGGGTAAACGAGCCTGGCTTGGCAATGCTTCGGGCTGCCCCCGTCGGCCGGCGCCGAAAAGCCGTACGGCCGGCGAGTGCCGGCCGTACGTTCAGGCTTGGGACACACCGAGGAAGCAGTCTAGCCCTGCTGCGGGGACTGCGGCTGCCCGGGCACGATGCCCGCCAGACCGGACAGCATCTGGCCGAGCTGCGCGGTGACCGCCTCCTTCTGCCGCGTGAGCTCTTCGATCTCCCGCTTGGCCGCGGCCGTGGTGGCCTCCGCCTCGGCCCGGGCCTCGGTGAGGAGCCGGTGGGCCTCGGCCCGCGCGTCATTGACGGTCTTGTCGGCCAGCGCCTTGGCCTTCTCGATGGTCTCGGTGGCGGTGCGCTCGGATTCGATGCGGCGCGCCTCGGCCCGCTGCTCGATCTCCCGGGCCCGCTCCTCGGCCGCCCGGGCCCGGCTCTCCGCCTCGCTGACGAGCTTGTTGGTGTTGGCCACCGCGGCCGCGTGCCGCTCGGCCTCCTCACGCTCGGCCTTCTCCCGGCGCTCGGCCAGCTCGAGCGTCAGGGCCTGCAGCTCCTTGTCGCGCCGCTCCTTCGCCTCCGCGTGCAGCTTGGCGGCCTCGGCGCGCTTCTCCTCGGCCTCG
>DATCKS010000296.1:0-2885 GCA_036562265.1 Thermodesulfobacteriota bacterium
GGCCAGGAACTTGGGGATCGCGTCCGAGCCGATCTGCTCGAAGAGGATGCCGCGCGGGAGACGGTCGGCCAGCGCGTAGTAGCCGGCCGCCAGGCCGAGGAAGAGGAGGCCCGCGACGAACGTCCGGCGGCGTTCCGCCCCCATGCGCGCTTCAGGACCTCCGCCGGCCGGGCGGCGTCTCGCCGCGGTGCTCGGGGGCGAGGCGGGCGATGTGGTCGACGACGGCGCGGCTCCCCTCGAGGATGTTCCGGCGCATGAGCCGCTCCGCCGCCTCGGCGTCGCGCCGGCGGAGGGCGTCGACGATGCCGACGTGCTCGCGGTGCGCCTGCTCCACGCGCTCGGGGAGGTCCCGGTACAGCATGCGGAAGCGGGCCGTCCGGTCGAGGAGCCCCTCGAGCGTGTCGGCGAGGATCGGGTTGCCGGAGGCGAGGTGGATCGCGCGGTGGAAGTCGCGGTTCATCGCGATGACCTCGGCCTGGCGCCCCTCGGCGAGGTGGCGCGACATCGCCTCGACGAGCGCCCCGATCCGGTCGAGGGCGCCGGCGTCGGCCCGCTCGGCGGCCAGCGCCGCGGCGAGGCCTTCGAGGGCGCTGCGCATGTCGTAGAGGTGCCGCACCTCGTCGGCCGAGAGCGGCGCCACCACCGCCCCCCGGTTGGGCCGGTAGACGACGAGACCGTCGGCGTGCAGGCGGATCAGCGCCTCGCGCACCGGCGTGGGGCTCACGCCGAGCGTGGCCGCGAGGTCGACCGCCTTGAGCGCCGCGCCGGGCGCGAGCCGGTGCGTGACGATCGCCTGACGCAGCGTGTCGTACACGACGCTTTGCGCCGACCGATACCCGCGGTCGGTGATCGCGAGCGTGACCGCGTCCGGCTCCCGGGAGATTCTGTTGACGTCCATTTTCTATATTCTATAAACTACGCGACAGGCAGTTGCGCTGTCAACCGGTTCGCGTGGCCGTCAACCGGCGTTCGCCGGCGAGGTGGAGATGGCAAGCGTCAAGGTCTACGTCAGGCCCGGGTGATTCACCTGCGGGTCAACGAAAGAGTTCCTTTCGTCCAGCGGGATTCCCTACCAGGTCCGTGACGTCGAGCACGACCCCGAGGCGCGTGCGGAGCTGGCCGCGCTCGGGCTCAGGACGCTCCCGGTGACGGTCGTCGGCGAGCAGGTCATCGTCGGCTTCGACCGGCCGAAGCTCGCCGCCGCGCTCGGCATCGAGCGCGCCGCCGGGCCAACGGTCGAGGCGCCCGTCCTCCTCGCGCGCTACGAGCGGGTGTTCGGCGGCTTCTCACGCGCGGCCCGGCAGGTGCCCGACGACAAGCTCGACTGGAAGTCGCCCGAACGCGACCGGACGCTCAGGAAGTTCCTCTTCCACGTGTACGACCGGCCGGACCTGATGCTCAAGGGGCGCGAGACCGGCGTCTACCGGTACGAGGACGTGATGGCGGGATACGACCGGGCGGAGGCGTACCGGACGACGGCGGCGCTCGTCGCACGGGGCGAGGAACTCCTGGCCGGTGTCTACGCCTTCCTGCGCGGCGCCACGCCGGCCGACCTGGCGCAACCGATCGACACGTACCAGGGGGTCCTCGGGCTCGGGGAGCTGCTCGTGCTCGGGCTCGGGCACGCCGCGCACCACCTGCGGCAGCTCTACCACTACTTCGGGCTCCTCGGGATCACCCCCGACTCGCCCCTCGGCGAGGCCGACTTCGAGGGGATCCCGCTGCCCAAGGAGAAGTTCTGACGACGTCCTACCGGCGCGACGCCCTCGTTCTCGCGACGTCGGTCTTCCTCGCCTCGCCGGGGCTGGCCATCGTCGCCCCGCTCATCGCGCCGATCCGCGACGAGTTCGGCGTCGGCAACTTCGAGGCGGGCCTCGTCGTGTCGGCATTCGGCATCGCCCGCATGCTGGCCGACCTCCCGGCCGGCGTGCTCGCCGACCGGCTGCCGAAGGCCTTCCTCACGGCCGGCGGCTTCGGGTTCCTCCTGGCCGGGTCGCTCCTGTCGGCCGTGGCGCCGAACATCGCGCTCCTGCTCGCCGGCCGAGGGCTCACGGGGATCGGCTCCGGGCTCGTCATGACGACGGCGATCACCTGGGCAGGCGCCATCGCGCCGCCCGGCCACCAGGCGCGCCTCATCAGCCGGGTCGAGGCCACCTGGATGACGAGCGCCACGGTCGCGCCGATCATCGGCGGCGCCATCGCGAGCCGCTTCGGCTGGCGGGCGACCTTCTGGTACTGCGCGATCGCGGCGGTCGTGTCCGCGGCCCTGCTCCTCGCGCTGGCCGGCCGCGGACGGGCCGCCGCGCCGGCGGCGCGCAAGCGGGGGGCCGTGCCGCGCGGCGTCGGCGCCTCGGGGCCGGTCCTCGGGGCCTACGCCGCCGGGTTCACGCTGTTCTTCAACCGCAACGGCGTGCGGAACATGCTCCTGCCGCTCTTCGCGGCGAGCGTGGTGGGGCTCGGCGAGGCGTCCGTGGGGCTCGTCGTGGCGGTCGTGGCCGGCGTGACCGTGGCGACGACGGTGCTCGGCGGCCAGCTCGCCGATCGGTTCGGGCGGCGCCCGGTCCTCCTGGCCGGCCTCGTGATCCTGATGGCGGGGGACCTCGCCCTCCTCGTCGCCCGGAGCGAGGCCTGGCTCCTCGCCGTCGGGGTCCTGATGGGGCTCGGCGGCATCGCGAGCAGCATCCCGGCGGCCGTCCTCACCGGCAGCGTCCCGGCGGAGCGGCTCGGCGGGGCGATCGGCGGCTACCGCCTCGTGCAGGACATCGGCTTCGTCCTCGGCCCCCTCGTGCTCGGTGCGATCCTCGACCGCGCCGGGTTCGAGATTGGGCTCGTCGTCGCGGCGGTCGTCGTCGCCGCCGGATCGGCGTGCGTCGCCGCGCTCGTGC
>DATCKS010000616.1:0-6509 GCA_036562265.1 Thermodesulfobacteriota bacterium
GGGGGGCGGGTGTACTGGGTGGCGCAGCAGGATCCGGCCGCCAGCGACGCGAACCCCGGCACCCAGTGGCAGCCCTGGAAGACCGTCTCCAAGGCCGCGGCCACGCTGCAGCCCGGCGACGTCGTGGTGATCCGCGCCGGGACCTACCGCGAGACCGTGCGGCCGGCCCGGGGCGGCACCTCGGCCACCAGCCGCATCACCTACCTCGGCTATCCGGGCGAGACGGTGGTCATCACGGGGGCCGACGTGCAGACGGGCTGGGTGCAGGAGGGCCACCTCTGGTGGGTGCCCTACACGCAGAGCCTGCCGCTGGGGGATCCGGCCGCCGGCTACGGGCACGCGCCCTGGATCCACGCGCTGCGGCGCGAGCAGGTGATCCAGGACGGGCGGCCGCTGCGGCACGTGATGAACAAGGCGGATCTGGTGCCGGGCACCTTCTGGGTGCAGGGGACCGACGTGGCGCCCACGCGCATCTACGTGCGCACGCGGGAGGACGACAACCCGAACCAGCACCTCATGGAGATCGGGCGGCGGTCGGTCGTCTTCGCGCCGGCCTCGGGGGTGCAGTGGCTGCGGGTGAAGAACCTGATCTTCCGCTTCGCCACCGACCAGTACCACCAGTCGACGCCGGCCTTCTCGCTGGGGGCGGCCAACGGGCTGATGGAGGACTCGGTGGTCGAGTGGTTCAACCTGCGCGGGATCACCGTCAACGGGAGCAACCACGTCTGGCGGCGGGTCGTGTCGCAGGACAACGGCCAGATCGGGTGGGCGGGGTCGTGCACCAACTGCCTGATCGAGGACTCCAAGGCCTTCCGCAACAACTGGAAGATGACGGCGCCGGGCGGGGAGGCGGGCGGCACGAAGTTCGCCTTCTCGACGAACGTGACGCTGCGGCGGTTCGAGTCGGCGCACAACCAGGACTGCGGGGTCTGGTGGGACATCAACAACAACGGGGGGATGATCGAGGACTCGCTGATCTACGACAACCTGCGGTGCGGGATCCTGCTCGAGCTCAACTCGAACAACATCGTGGTGCGCAACAACGTCGTCGTCGGCACCCGGCTGTGGACGGATCCGTGGGGCGGGCGGCTGGCGGGGGGCATCATCGTGCAGGGCTCGAGCAACAACACGATCGTCCACAACACGGTGTACCGCAACGCCGGGGTGGCGCCGTTCGGGGGGATCTCGCTCGGCTACCAGGACAGCCGGACGGGCACCAGCGGCAACCGGGTGTACAACAACATCTCCGTCAATAACGGCGGGCTCGAGTACACCGATCCCGAGCGCACCGAAGGCGGGCACGTCGACGCCGCCGGCACCGGGACCGGCGGAGGCGAGGAACGAACGAATGACTGACATGACGTCCGGCCGGTTGCTCGAGGTCATCCAGAGCACCACGCGGAGGGTCGTCTCGAGGGGGCCGCTGCCGCCGCGCCCCGCGCCCGTGAACGAGACCGTCGAAACGTGGTACGGGGCCCTGCTCGCCGGCGTCGGGACGGACGCGGACGGCGCGGCGGCGTCCCGGTACTTCCTGAAGCCGGGCTACCGGAGCCGCGAGCGGCCGGTGTACGGACCGGACACGGATCGGGGGGTCGTCCACCAGCCCGACGTCTATCGGGTGGCGGCCATCTCGGCGCGCCAGACCGGCGCGTCATCGATCGTCGACGTGGGCTGCGGCGGCGCGGCCAAGCTCTCGGCGCTGGCGTCCGAGTTCCAGACGATCGGCATCGACCTCGAACCGACCGTTCAGGCCTGCCGCGAGACCTACCCGCAGCTCCGCTTCGAGGCGTGCGACCTGGACGGCCCGCACGCGCTGCCGGTCGCCGACGAGGAGCTCGGCCGGTCGGTGATCGTGTGCGCCGACGTCGTCGAGCACCTCGCGCGCCCCGAGTTCCTGCTGACCTCGCTGCGGCTCGCGCTCCGGCACGCTCGCGTCCTCGTGATGTCGACGCCCGAACGGGATCTCACGCGCGGCATCCGGGACATGGGGCCGCCGGCGAACCCGGGGCACACGCGCGAGTGGAGCCTCGCCGAGTTCTCGTCGCTCCTCGAGCACCACGGCCTCGCGCCCTACCGGATCGGCCTCACGCGCTCGGACAACAAGACGGAGGAGATGCACACGATCATGGCCGTCGTACGGCCCTAGCGCCGCGCCGCGATGGCCTCGTCGTAGATCCGAACGAGCGCCTCGTAGCTCCGCTCGCTCGTGTACCGGGCCTCGAACTCGGCGCGGGCCCGCTTCCCCATCTCGCGCAGCGCGGCGGGGTGCCGGGCGGCCCACGCGACCACCGACGCGAGGTGCTCGGCGTCGCCCGGTGCGACGTGCCGGCCCGTCCGCCCGTCGGCGACGATCTCGTGCATGGCGCCGTGGCCGCTCGCCAGGACCGGCAGGCCGGTCGCGAACGCCTCGGCGATGGTCATGGGGAACCCCTCGTACAGTTCCGAGGGAAAGACGAGGAACGCGGCCTCCTGCATGAGCGCGAGGACGCGCGGCTTCGGCTGGTACCCGAGCCACTCCACGCCGCGCGGGAGGTCGGCCATGAGGGGGTCGAGGGGGCCGCTGCCGACGACCTTGAGCGGCGGCGGATCGGCGAGCCGCCGCCAGGCCTCGAGCAGCGTCGCGATGCCCTTGTCCGGCGACAGCCGCCCGACGTAGAGGGCGTAGCCGCCCCGGTGCTCGCCGGGGCCGGGATCGGGGTGGACGAAGTTGGGTCGAATCGCGATCTTGTGCGGCGGCAGGCCCCCCGCGATGAACTTCCGGCGCGCGAACTGCGTGAGGACGATGTAGCGGTCGACCCGGTCCTGCCAGGTCCCGAGCCACCGGTGGACGGCGAGCATCGCGGCGACGACGCCGCTCTGGGCGCGGGAGCCGCGGTAGCAGCCGTGCACCGCGCCGAGGTAGGGCGCCCGCCGGCCGAGGCACGCCTCGCAGACGTGCCCGTCGCGGTAGAAGTTGGAGCCGGGGCAGAGGAGCCGGTAGTTGTGCAGCGTCTGCACGACCGGGACGCCCGCGTCCCGGCAGGCGTAGTACGCCGACGGCGAGATGAGAAGGAACGTGTTGTGGAAGTGCGCGACGTCGGGCCTCGCCCGCCGCAGGACCTCTCCGAGGCGGCGCACCGACGCGCGGGACCAGATGGTCCGGGCCGCCAGCGTCGCACGGCCGATCCGATCGACCTCGCGGTTGTCCTCGCGGTATTCGATCACCTCGTGCCCGTGCTGCCTGAGGATCGCCCCGTCGGCGGCGAAGGCGGCGTCCTCGCCGCCGGCCTGCTGATAGCTGTTGTGGGCGACGAGCACTCTCAACGCCGGGCTCTGGCGGGCCAGGGTCCGGTCGCCCGCATCGGAACGTCGATCGGCCTCGCGGCCGGGAGCCTGACCGGGCTCGGCCGGCCGAGCGACGCGCCCACGAGGATGGCGAAGGGCGCCATCACGAAGGGGTAGACCACGGTGTTGTCCGTGATCATGGCGATCGACACCGCGCCCGTCGCGAGCAACGTCGCGAGGTGAATGCGGGCCGAGGGATCGCCGATCCGGTCGGCGCGCACCCACGCCCGCCAGGCCGCCAGCACGAGGCGGCCGATGCCGAGCAGCCAGAGGGCCATCCCGAAGATCCCGTAGTCGTGGAGGATGCGCAGGTACTCGCTGTGGGGATGGCCGACGCCCGGAACCGCCGAGTCGGCGACGATGGACGCGGTCCCGGCCCCTTTGCCGACCCACGGCGACTCGGCGAAGGAGGCCATCGTCGCCTCCCACAGGACCCGGCGCCCCGAGACGTTGATGGCCACGTCCCCCGCGCGCATCGACAGGTCTCCCTCGAAGAACCGCGCGCGAACCGGCTCGACCCGCTCGATCACGATCGTCAGGATCCCGGCCGCGATCGCCGTCCACGCGAGCGCCCGGATCCACTGGGTCGCGCGCCGCGCGCCGAGCAGCGCCATCGGGAAGAGGGCCAGGCCGACCACGAGGGCGAGGCGGGAGAGGCTGATGACGATCACGATCACGATGCCGGCGGCCGCCCACATCGCCCGGCGCGATCCGTACCGCCAGCCCGCGACGTTCCAGGCGAGGCCGATCAGCGCGAAGAGGGCGAAGGAGCGAGCGCCGATCACGCGTTCCGTGCCGACGCCGTCGAGGAGGACGGTGCTGCCGTAGAGCGCGGCGGCGGCGAGGGTCGCGCACGTCAGGTACCGCCCCACGCTGGCCTGCAGGTCGGCCGCCCGGCAGCTCTCCCTGGCGCTCAGGAGGACGAGGCCCGCGAACGTGATGAAGACGAGGAGGTTCTGCAGGGCGTACTTGGCCACCCTGTCGTTGTCGGCCCAGGTGAACGTCCACAGCCCCCAGACGCTGAGGAGCAGGATCGGGACGACGACCGCGAAGGCCGTCCGCGTGAGGCGCCCCTGCGCGAGCAGGAGGAGCCAGGACGTGCCCGCGTACCCGATGGTGAGCAGGGCGAGGCCGGACACCGGCCCGAACTCGAACTGCCCGGGCAGGTCGACGAGGCTCGAGAGGAGGAGGATCGCGACGAGGAGGCGGCCGGCCAGGGTCATGGCCGGTCAGCGCCCCTCGAGGAGCGCGCGCACCGCCGCATCGAACCGCTCGGCGGCGTGCTCCGGCGACTGCTCTGCGATGATCTCGAGCGATCGGCGCCCCATTCTCGGGGCGAGGCCGGGGTCGGACGTGAAGCGGCGCATCAGGCGCGCCAGCGTCGAGGGATCGCGGGGCTCGAAGACGAACCCGTTGTCGCCGTCGTGGACGGCGCTCGCGGCGCAGCCGTCGTGCCGCGAGTCGAGGACGGGCAGGCCGAACCGCATCGCCTCGAGCACGCTGACCGACCGGTAGTCGCTCAACGTCGGCAGGACGAAGACGTCAGCCCTGGCGTAGACGTGCCCGATGCCGTCGTACGGGACCGGGCCGTGGAAGGTGACGACGTCCTCGAGTCGCAGTTCCGCGGTGAGGGCCGTGAGGCGCGCCAGGTCCTCGCCGCCCCCCACGATCCAGACGGACAGGTCCTCGCCGGCTTCGCGGACGAGCCGCGCGGCCCGCAGGAGGTACTCGACGCCCTTGTCCTCGACGAGCCGGCCGACGAAGAGGAAGAGCGGCCTCACCCGGGGCTCGGGCAGCGCGACGGGCGTGCGGCAGAGGCTCTCGCGTGACGGCGGGGTGAGGAGCGGGACGGTGACGATCGTCCGGTCGTCGGCGGCAAGCTGCCCGACGAGGTAGTCGCGCGCCTCGGCGGTGTTCGCCACGAAGCCGTCGGCCAGGCCGACGAGCATCCGCCGCCAGCGCGTCCGCAGGTCGTTGCGAAGGAGGCTGTCCCACGGCCGATGCTCCGTGAAGATGAGCAGCTTCCTGCGAACCAGGCGGCAGGCGAGCCCCGCCCACAGGGTGCCGAGCGAGTACTCCACGCCGACGACGACGTCCGGCCGCTCCCTGACGATCTCGGCGCAGAGTCGCGGGGTGGGGAGCCGGACCGTGTTGCCGCGGTCGATCGCGGCGCGCCGCGGGAGCGGAACGGGGGGAGCCGGCAGGACCCTGGCCGGGTAGCGGCCGAGTCCCTCCGGAGGGGCCTCGTAGGTGTAGATCAGGAACCGGTGCCGCCGCTTTTCCAGCGCGTCGAAGAACGCCTCCCAGTAGCGGAGACCGTAGGGGAGGGTCGGGATGACCCAGGCGCTCCGCACGGGCGCCGTCTCCGCCGTCGCAGCGTGCGCGCCGAGTGCGGGGTCGGGCCCGGCGCGTGCGGCCGGGTTGGTGAAGTGCATGTGTCCCGCCGTCGCGGATGCCCAGGGACCGGGAGGTCGCGGGGACTCGCTCGTGGACCCGGGCGGCTGCTCGGTTGCCTCGAGGAACGGCCGCCTTCCGAATCGTTCTGCGCGCGCCGTGCGCGCAGTCCTGAGTCACGATTACAGGAGCCGACGGGAGGGTGTCAACAGAGAACCGGCTGGTACGCGGGAGGCGCGACGCGGAGGTCGCATGTGCGGCCGCGATGTCGAGCGGGAGGAGACCATGGAACAAGGAAAGGGCGAGAACCCGGAGGCAGGCGCCTCCGAGCCCTCGCCCTGACGATCGGATGCTCCCTTCGAGCCCTGCCGTGCGCTCGCTCTCGCACGGCAGGGCTCTTTGGGCCATCGGCTCAGCGCCGGAACGGATCCGTCACGACGGCGTTGTACTGGTCCGCTCCGACGTCGGCTCCGGTCGACGGCCGCGCCTGGCCGTCGATGTCCCGCGGCACGGCAACGGGCGGGGTGACCCCCTTGCCGCGCGCCGGGGAGCCGGACGTGAGGTGATACCCCTTCACGTCGTTCGGGTTGGCCAGGAGCGGGTCGGCGACGATCGTCCCCAGGGGCCCGCAGGAGGAGCTGGGCCAGCAGAGGTTGCCGCCGTAGCCCGCCGCGGCCGAGCCGAAGGTGGTGTACTGGGCTCCGCCGTTATTGACGGAGATGTTGTTGTACACCCGGTTGCCGCTGGTGCCCGTCCGGCTGTCCTGGTAGCCGAGCGAGATCCCCCCGAAC
>DATCKS010000617.1:0-2155 GCA_036562265.1 Thermodesulfobacteriota bacterium
GTCCACGGCAGCAAGTCCATCCCGCGGATCGCCCAGGAGGTCGGCTACGAGTCCGAGGCGTCCTTCACGCGCGCCTTCAAGCGCGTCATGGGCGCGCCGCCGGCGACCTGGCAGCGGCAACGGCGCAGCGCATCGACGTGACCGTCGCGAGAATCTGGTGACGCGGCGGTATGGCCGTCGCACGGGTCGCGCGCGGGAGGCCCTCGTGCCGCTCGTGATCTCCGGCAGGCCGTTGGCGATCCTGCCGCCGTAGCCGCCGAGCCGTAGAGCGGCCGAGCCGTCCGCGCCTCTTCCGGCCGCGGCGTCGTCGAGCGTGCAGGCGTCGAGCCCGTCCTTCTCGAAGTTGCACCAGACGTCGCCGCGCCGATCGCCGTCGAGACGGAGACGGGATGCGTGCCTCCTCACGCCCCTCGGGGCCAACGGAGGTGCTCCGCCATGCTCCCCGTCCCCCGCCGGTGCGCCGCCGTGCGGGCGCTCGGCACCGCCTGCGTGGCGGCCGCGCTCACCGCCGTGCTCGTCGCTCCCGCCCACGCCGCGCCGAACAGCCGCTACCCCGACCGGTTCAGCCTGCGCGTCGCCGGGTTCTTCGTGCGCGACAACGACGTCGAGCTGCGCATCGACTCCCAGCGCTCCGGGCTCGGCACGACGATCAGCGCGAACCAGCTCCTCGGCATGCCGCAGGACGACGACGTCCTCCGCGTGGACGGGTACTTCCGGCTCGCGTCGCGCCACCGGATCGACTTCGCCTGGTACCGGGTCGAGTTCGAGGGGACCCGCACCCTCCAGGAGAACATCCGGGTCGGCGACTCGACCTTCTCCATCGACGAGACGATCGAGTCGTTCTTGCGCGTGAACACCTACAAGCTCGCCTACTCCTACTCGTTCTACCGGAACGACAAGGTCGAGCTGGGGCTGAGCCTCGGTGCGCACGTGCAGGACCTCAAGGTCCATCTCGACCGGATCGGGACCCCCGAAGTCGAGGACGACCAGCTCACCGCGCCGCTGCCGGTCTTCGGCTTCCGCCTCGACTACGCCATCACGCCCCGCCTGACCGCCCGCGGCAGGATCGAGCTGTTCGTCATCGAGTACGACCGATACTCCGGGAGCCTGACCGACTTCGAGGTCGACCTCGAGTACCGGCTCTTCCGGAACCTGGGGATCGGCATCGGCTTCAACACCTACCAGCTCGACCTCCAATCGGACGGCGGCGACCTGCGCGGGATGGTCGACTACCGGTTCTACGGCGGGCTCGCGTTCGCGACGCTCTACCTGTGAGACCGGCGGCGTTTCTCTCGACCGGCCCGGCGCGGCGGCTCTGCGTCGGGCTTACAGCCCTCGCCGTCGTCGCGGCGCTCGCGGGCGGCTGCGGCCGGCTCCTCGCGCCCGAGATCAGGCGGCCGGTCCTGTCGCGGCAGCCCGATCCCTCGTACGAGACGCTCTTCCCCTACTACGCCGAACTCTGCGCGCTCAGCCAGTGGCGCCCCGTGGACGGCGGCTCCGGCGGGATCCCGGGCCACGCGGTGATGTACCTCAAGGGGGTCTGCCGGAAGCCTGGGGCGCCGCACCCGACCCTCGAGTGGTGCGATCCGGCCACCGACGATCCCGACGACCCGCGCCACGGCGTCGGGCTCAGCGTCAATCGCCTCTTCCGCAACGTGAACTTCGTCGCCATCCCCGGCCGGCGTCTCTTCGTCGAGGGCAACCTCGCCCCCGAGGACCGTCTCACGCGCGAGCGGCGGGAGGCGGTCGTCGAGCGCGTGGTCGACCTCGGCCTCTACCGCGGCATCGAGGCCGAGACGGACGACGGCGTCCACCACGCGCCCTCGCCCGAGACCGAGCGCCTCCTCGCGCGGGACGGGGTCGGCACCGACTTCGCCCTGCGCTTCGCCCGCACGATCTTCTGCGCGCGACTGCCGCTCACCCGCCCGATGATGGAATCGGTCATGGGGTATCTCAACGCCCGGAACGCGGAGTACGCCGCGAACCCGTCCGGCTTTCGCTGGAGCGGGTTCTACAACAACTGCGTGCATCTCGTCTACAACGCCCTCGCCGCCGCCGGCGTCTGGCCCCGCAAGTCGACCAACCAGAACCTGGTGGCGCAGGTCTTCAACATCGCCGTGCCGGCCAACGCCGTGATCGATCTCGCCGAACTCGC
>DATCKS010000623.1:0-7090 GCA_036562265.1 Thermodesulfobacteriota bacterium
AGCGGATCCGGGCGGAAGCGCCCGACATCGTGTTCAACCTGGTCGAGGCGGTGAACGGCGACCGGGCGCACGAGCCGGCCTTCGTCGGGCTCCTCGAGATGCTCGGCGTCCGGTATACCGGCGTCGCCTCGAGCGCGCTCGCGCTCTGCAAGAACAAGGGGGTCGCGAAGAAGATCCTCGCGTACCACAAGATCCGCGTGCCGCGCTTCGTCGTCTCCCATCGCGCCCGCCCCTTGAAGGCGCTCGGCCGCTTCGGCTACCCGGCGTTCGTCAAGCCGGTGGGGCAGGAGAGCTCGGCCGGGATCTCGCAGAAGTCGCTGGTGTCGAACGAGGAGGACTGCCTCGAGCGGGTCCGCTTCATCCACGAGCGGCAGCAGGAGGACGCCCTCATCGAGGAGTTCGTCGACGGCCGCGAGTTCTACGTGGGCGTGGCCGGGATGAACCGGCTCACGGTCTTCCCGCCGCGGGAGCTCTTCTTCGACAACGTGCCCGAGGGGACGCCGGCCTTCGCCACGTACAAGGCGAAGTGGGACGCCGAGTACCGCAAGCGCTGGGGGATCCGCAACGGGCCGGCCGGGGAGCTGCCGGAGCGGGTCGCCCGCCAGATCGCCGACGTCTGCCGGCGGACCGCCCAGGTGCTCCAGGCCAGGGGCTACGTCCGCATCGACCTGCGGCTCACGCGCGACCACGAGGTGGTCGTCATCGAGGCGAACCCGAACCCGAGCCTGGCCGCCGACGAGGACTTCGCCCAGGCGGCGGCCGCCGCGGGGTTGGCGTACGATGTGCTGATCCAGCGGATCCTCGACTGGGGGATGGGCCAGTAACCCCCGGCCGTTCCTTGACTTCCGGCGCCCCGTTGCCTACCCTCACCCCCATGCCGGACGGCCAGAAGCGTGTGTTCGTGCAGACGATGGGCTGCCAGATGAACGAGCACGACACCGAGCGGATCCTCGCCAGGCTGGTGGCCCTCGGCTACACCCCGACCGAGCGGCAGGAGGAGGCCGACCTCGTCTTCCTCAACACCTGCTCGGTACGCGACCGCTCCGAACAGAAGGTCTACTCGATCCTCGGGACGTTCGGCGAGCTGAAGCGGCGGAACCCCTCGGTCGTGGTCGGCGTCGGCGGCTGCGTGGCGCAGCAGCAGGGGGCGGCGCTGCTCGCCCGCGTGCCGCACCTCGACCTCGTGGTCGGCACCGACGCCATCGACTCGCTCCCCTCGCTCCTCGCCCGCGTCCGGCCCGCGGAGGGCCCCCCCGAGCGAGTGGCCTCGACGCGCTTCCGGCCCACCTATCCGGCCGAGCCCGACATGCAGGCCTACATCGACCACCTCGTGCCCCGAAGCGGGGAGGGGATGGGGCGGGTCAGGGCCTTCGTCACGATCATGCGGGGCTGCGACCACTTCTGCAGCTTCTGCATCGTCCCCTACGTGCGGGGCCGCGAGCGGAGCCGGCCGGCGTGGGACATCGTGCGGGAGGTCGAGGGGCTCGCGGCGCGCGGGATCAAGGAGGTCACCCTCCTCGGCCAGAACGTGAACTCCTACGGCCGCAAGCGGGGGTGCGGCGAGACCTTCGTCGGGCTCCTCGAGCGGCTCGACCGGATCGAGGGGCTCGAGCGGGTGCGCTTCACCACGTCCCACCCGGTGGACCTCTCCGACGACCTCATCGAGGCCTACGGGCGGCTCAGGACGCTCTGCGAGCACCTCCACCTGCCGGTGCAGTCCGGCTCGCCGCGCATCCTCGAGGCGATGCGCCGCGAGTACACGCTCGACCGCTACCTCGACGTCGTCCGGCGCCTCAAGGCTCGCGTCCCGGGGCTCGCCCTGACGACCGACGTGATCGTCGGCTTCCCCGGGGAGACCGAGGCGGACTTCGAGGCGACGCTCGCCCTCATGGAGGAGGTCGGCTTCGCCGACGCCTTCGTCTTCAAGTACTCGCCGCGGCCCCGGACGGCGGCCGCCCGCCTGCCGGACCAGGTGCCGGAGCCGGTCAAGGAGGCGCGCCTCGCGCGCGCCCTGGCGCTCCAGGCGCGGCTCGCCGACGCGTTCCGCGCGCGGCAGGTGGGGCGGACGGTCGAGGTGCTCGTCGAGGGCCGGGCCAAGCGGGGGGACGGGCTCACCGGGCGCACCCGGACGAACCTCGTCGTGAACTTCCCGGGCGACCCCGCCCTCGTGGGCCGCCTCGTCCCGGTGTACGTCACCGAAGCGCTCCCGCACTCGCTCCGCGGCCTGCCGGTCGGCCAGGGCGGCGGCGGGCCGGCCTGCGCGGGCCCCGCGACCCAGGCGTTCGTCGCCTGAAGGAGGCGGAAACGATGCTGCGGATCATGAAGGTCTCGGGGCTGACGATCGACCCCTTCACGAGCGTGCCGATCATCATCCTCAAGGACGTCGAGGACCGCAACGCGCTCCCCATCTGGATCGGGCTCCTCGAGGCCTCGTCCATCGCCACGGAACTCGAGAAGATCACCCTCGCGCGCCCCATGACGCACGACCTCGTCAAGAACATCTTCGAGCAGCTCGACATCCAGGTCGAGCGGGTCGAGGTGACCGACCTGCGCGAGAACACCTTCTACGCGACGATCCACCTGCAGTCGCGCGGCCGGTCCTACGTCGTGGACAGCCGCCCGTCGGACGCGATCGCCATCGCCCTCAGGACGAACGCGCCGATCTACGTGGACGACCGGGTGCTCGAGAAGAGCCGGCGGGCCGACGTCGCCAAGCGGAGCGCCGAGCCGGCCGACCGCAGCGCCGAGGCGCGCAAGTGGGCCGACATCCTCGACAACCTCACCCTCGAGGACCTCGGAGGCAGCCGCCCGTGAGCCGCATCGATCGCAAGTCCTTGAGGCGGCCCGACGCGTTCCAGCGCGAGGTGCGCCACGTCGGTCACCTCCTGGCCGAGCGCTGGCCGCTTGCCCTCGGCGCGGTGGTGTTCGTCGTGGCGCTCGTGGCGGCCGGCGCCTGGTGGCGCGACCGCGCCGCCGATCGGGAGGCGAAGGCCGCCTCTGCACTGGCCGCGGCGATCGCGGAGTACCAGGGGGGAGACCCCGCGGCCGGCGGGCCGACGCCCGAGTCGGCACGGGCGGCGCTTCCCGCCCTGCGCAAGGCGGCGGAGGAGTTCTCCGGCACCGACGCGGGGGCGACGGCGGCGCTCTACGTGGGGCACGCGCTCCTCAGGTCCGGCGACGCGAAGGGCGCCGAGGCGGCCTACCAGGCCGCCATGGCGGTCGCCCCGAACGAACTCGCCGAGGCGGCCGCGCGGCTGGGGCTCGGGCACGCGCGCCTCGCCGCGGGTAACGCGGCCGGTGCCGTCGAGGCCTGGACGCCGCTCGTCGAAGGGGACGGGCCGCTGCGCGGCGTCGTGCTCCTGGATCTCGGCCGGGCCTACGAGGCGCTCGGCCGGAAGGAGGACGCCCGCAAGGCGTACGCCGAGGGGACCGCCGCCCTCGGGGGCGACGGCTCGGCCGCGGGCAGTCGTACCCTTCAGCTTGCCGGGGAGCGGCTCGCCGCCCTCGGCGGGGCTCCCGCCCCCTCCGCGTCACCGCCGGCCCGATGACCCGCGCGGCGGCCCCGCCGCTGGCCGTCGCGTTCGTCTGGCACATGCACCAGCCGGACTACCGCGACCTGGACCGCGGCGAGGCCCGGATGCCGTGGGCTCGCCTCCACGGCCTCAAGGACTACCACGACATGGCGGCGATGCTCGAGCCGTTCCCGGCCGTGCATCAGACCTTCAACCTCGTGCCGTCGCTCGTGGTGCAGATCGAGGCGGCCGCGCGGGGGGAGTTCCCCGACCGGGAGCTCGAGCTCTTCGAGCGGCCCGCGGCGGAGCTCTCCGCCGAGGCGCGCGTGGAGCTCCTCGAGCGCTTCTTCCGGGCCAACCCGGACACGATGATCCAGCCCTGGCCGCGCTACCGGGAGCTCTTCGAGAAGCGGGGGCGAAGCGTCGGCGCCGCGGACCTCGCCGCGGTCGCGCCCACCTTCTCGGAGCAGGAGCTGCGCGACCTCCAGGTGCTCTTCCACCTCGCCTGGATCGATCCCTTCACGCGCGACGCCGACCCCGAGCTCGCGGCGCTCGCGGCGAAGGGACGCGACTACACCGAAGCCGACAAGCGCCGTCTCGGCGACCGGATGCGCGCCATCCTCGCCGACATCGTGCCGCTCCACCGCCGGCTCCTCGAGCAGGGGCGGATCGAGGTGTCGACGACCCCCTTCTACCATCCGATCCTGCCGCTTCTCTGCGACACGAACGCCGCACGGGAGGCGCTGCCCGACATCCGGCTCCCGATGCGCCGCTTCGCCTACCCGGAGGACGCCGCCGCGCAGCTCGAGAAGGCCGCCGCCTTCATGCGGGAGCGGATGGGACGGCCCGTCGTCGGCCTCTGGCCGTCGGAAGGGTCGGTGAGCGAGGCGATCCTGCCGCTCGTGGCGCGGGCCGGCTTCCGCTGGCTCGCCTCGGACGAGGGGGTGCTGGCGCGGTCGCTCGGGGTGCACTTCGCGCCGGCCGGGGAGGGCGCCCGCGCGCGGACGGCCGCGCTCTACAGGCCGTATCGGCTGCGGCGGGCGGGCGGCGTCGATCTGACGATCGTCTTCCGCGACCACCTCCTCTCCGACCTGGTCGGCTTCGTCTACAGCCGCTGGGAGCCGACGGCCGCCGCGGACGACCTCGTCGCGCGCCTCGAGGGGATCGCCGCGGCGCTGGGGGACGCCAATCGCGACGGCCACGCCCTGGTGTCCATCATCCTCGACGGGGAGAACGCCTGGGAGCACTACCCGGACGACGGGCGCGCCTTCTTCATGCGGCTCTACGAAAGGCTGTCGGAGTCGCCCACGATCCGCGCCGTGACGGTGAGCGAGCACCTCGCGGCGCACCCGGCCTCGACCGAGCTTCCGCACCTGTTCGCCGGCTCCTGGATCAACCACAACTTCCGGATCTGGATCGGCCACGAGGAGGACAACGCCGCGTGGGACGCCCTCTCGGCCGCGCGCGCGGCGCTCGTCGCGGCGGCCGAGGGGGACGGCGGGCAAAGGCCGCCGGCCGACGCGCTCGCCGAGGCCTGGGAGGCGCTCTACGCCGCGGAGGGGAGCGACTGGAACTGGTGGTACGGCGACGAGCACCACTCCGCGGACGAGATGGTGTTCGACGCCCTCTTCCGGCACCACCTGCAGCGCCTCTACCGGCTGATCGGCCGGCCCACGCCGAGCGACCTCGCCATCCCGATCAAGGGGCGCTTCCGGGTCTACGCGCCGGACGAACGGCCGCGCGCCTTCGTCACGCCGACGATCGACGGCGCGGTCACCGGCTACTACGAGTGGTACGGCTCGGGCCGCTTCGAGCCGGGCAAGGCCGGCGGCGCCATGCACCAGGCCGCCGGCGTCGTGCAGGAGCTTCGCTACGGCTTCGACCTCGAGTCGCTCTACCTGCGCGTGGACCCCGCCGTCTCCTTCACGAAGCTGGTCGACGGGACGGCGCCGCAGGCGCCGCTCGGCTTCGTCCTGCTCGTGACCGAGCCCGAGGTCATGGAGGTCCACGTGCGCCTCGACCAGGCGGGCCGCCCCGTGGCGACGCTTCGCCGGGCGTCCGGCCGCACGCTTCCGCTCCCGGCGGTGGCGGCGGGGGACATCCTCGAGCTGGCCGTGCCGTTCCGGGACCTCGGCGTGGAGGCGGGCACGGAGCTGCGCTTCCGTCTCGCCGTCCGGCGCGGGACGGACACGGTGGAGCAGTGGCCGAGCAACGGGGCGCTCGAGGTGACGGTCCCGACCGAGGACTTCGAGCGCGAGATGTGGATCGCGTGACGCCGCGCTGGCGGGCCGCCGCCGGAGCGGTGCGCCCGCTGCCGGCCGACGGCGAGGCGCAGGCGCGCGCCCGCCTCGATCGCCTCACCAAGCCCAGGGGGAGTCTCGGGCGACTCGAGGACCTTGCCGCTCGCGTCGCCGCCCTGCAGGGAACCGACCGGCCGGTCGCCGCGCCTGCCGCCGTCTTCGTCTTCGCGGCCGACCACGGCGTGGCGGCCGACGGGGTGAGCGCCTACCCGCAGGTCGTCACCCGGGAGATGATCAAGAACTTCATCAAGGGCGGCGCCGCGGTCAACGCCCTGGCACGGGCGGCCGGTGCGGAGGTGGTCGTCGTGGACGTCGGCGTGGCGGGCGACCCGTTCGGCGCGCCGGGGGCCGAGGTGGCGGGGCCAGGCGGCCGGCTCCTCTGCCGGCGGGTCCGCCCGGGGTCGGCGAGCCTCCTCGGGGGGCCGGCCCTCACGCCCGCGGACGTCGAGGCCGCCCTCGACGTGGGGGCCGCCCTTGCCGCCGAGGCGGCAGGCGCCCACCTCCGGGTGGCCGCCGTCGGCGACATGGGGATCGGCAACACCACGCCGGCGGCCGCGGTCGTGGCGGCCCTCCTCGGCCTGCCGCCCGAGCGGACCGTGGGGCGGGGGACCGGGGTCGACGACGCCGGCCTCGGCCGCAAGCGTGCCGCCGTGGCCGCCGGGCTTTCGCGCCTCGGGCCGCGCGCCGTGGACCCGCTGGCCGTCCTGGCCGAGGTGGGCGGTCTCGAGATCGCCGCCATGGCCGGCTTCCTCCTCGGCGCCGCCGCGGCGCGGCTGCCGGTCGTCCTCGACGGCGTCGTCACCGGCGCCGCGGCGCTCGCCGCCGCACGTCTCGCGCCGGCGGCCGCGGACGGCTGGATCGCCGCGCACCGCTCCCCGGAGCCGGCGCACGGCGCGGTGCTCGACGCGCTGCGGCTTCGCCCGCTCCTCGACCTCGAGATGCGCCTCGGCGAGGGGAGCGGCGCCTGTCTCGGCCTCGGCCTCGTCGCCGCCGCCTGCCGCATGCTCCGCGAGATGGCGACGTTCGAGGAGGCGGAGGTGTCCGAAGCGCCCGGCGAGCCGGGCCGCTAGCGCGCCCACCCCCGGTAGAACGCCACGAGGTGCGGCGTGAGCCGCGCGGCGAGCGACGCCGCTTCGGCCGGGTAGGGGGTCGCCGCGAGCCGGCCGGCCAGTTCTCGCGCCGCCTCGGCCTCGTCGAAGCGCGTCGGTCGCCCCTCCTCGAGCACCACCTCGCCTCCTACGAGCACGCACCGCACGTCACGCGCCTGGGCGCGCAGGA
>DATCKS010000626.1:0-1885 GCA_036562265.1 Thermodesulfobacteriota bacterium
ACGTCGAACGGCTCGTGGCGGACGAGCGACAGCGCGCGCGCCCCCTCGCCGACCCCCTGCACCTCGAAGCCTTCCTTGCGCAGGTTCGCCGCGACCAGCTCGACGATGTCGGGCTCGTCGTCGACGACGAGGACCCGCGGCGTCCTGCGCGCCGTCGTGCTCACGCTCATGCTGCAGTTCCGATTCAACGGCTCGCGGCCACCGTCCGCTCCGGCCGGGTTGAACCCGGCCTCCGCTCCTCGGCGCGCCTTGCGGCGCGCCAACCGCCGGAGGCCGCTCGCCTCAGGCGGCGCCTCCCGGCGCCGCCATCAACGACTCGCGGCCACCATCCGCTCCGGCCCCGGCGCGGGGCCCCCACGGAACCGGAGGTTCCGTGGGGTGCGGATACCCGGCCTCCGCTCCTCGGCGCGCCTTGCGGCGCGCCAACCACCGGTGGCTCCCCGCCTCGGGCGGCGCCGGCGCGCCGTCGCCCGTGCCGGACGGCGGGAAGTCTAGCATGGCGTGTCACGGGCTCCGTGAACGGACTGTGACCGGCGCGGTCGGCCGGGCGCTACACCGCCTGCCCCTCGCCGGCCGGCCTGCCGGCCGTCACGGCGAGCCGCTCCGCCTCGCCCCGGGTCGCGCGGACGGGTCCTCGACGCTCGAGGCGAGGCGCCGCGCCGGCGCCGGGAAGACCGGGCACGACACGGCCGTGTCGATGCGTCAGGCGCCCCCCGTGACGGGCGGCTTGACCGCCCGGACGAACGCGCTCACGAACGTCCCGTCGATGGTGGCGAGGGCTGACTCGTCGAGCCCGGCCCGGGCGAGCCAGTCGCGCGCGTCCTCGGCGCGGTAGACCCGCGTCGGCTCGACCTCGATCGCCTCGAAGCCGGCGGCCGCGAGCTTCGATCGGTACTCGCCCTCCTCGAGGGCGCCGGCCACGCACCCGGCCCACAGCTCCAGGCTGCGCCGGATCTCCGGCGGCACCCGGCCGCGCACCACGATGTCGGAGACGGCGAGGCGGCCGCCGGGCTTGAGGACGCGGAACGCCTCGGCGAAGACCCGGTCCTTGTCGGCCGAGAGATTGATCACGCAGTTCGAGATGATCACGTCGACGGACGAGTCGGGGAGGGGGATCCGCTCGATCTCGCCCTTGAGAAACTCCGCGTTCTCGACCCCGGCCTTCCGCTGGTTCTCGCGCGCCAGCGCGAGCATCTCGTCGGTCATGTCGAGCCCGTAGGCCTTCCCCCCGGGCGCCACGCGGCGCGCCGAGAGGAGCACGTCGATCCCCCCGCCCGAGCCGAGGTCGAGCACGACCTCGCCGGGCCGCAGGTCGGCCAGCGCCGTCGGGTTGCCGCAGCCGAGCGAGGCCGTGACCGCGCGCTCGGGCAGCGACGCGGTCTCCGCCTCGCCGTAGAGGTCGCGCGTGATCGCGTCCTTCGCGGCCGTCGGCCCGCAGCAGCCGCCGCCCCCCTGGATCACCCGGAGGGCGGCCTCGCGGTAGCGCGCCCGCACCGTCTCCTTGATACCGGTCTTCTCCATCGTTCGTCCTCCTGACGGCTCCCGGCGCCGTCGCGATCGCGCCCGCGCTCCCGAGGGTGACGGCCCGTCCGCCGGGCGAACGGCGGACATCGCCGGCTTCCAGTGTTCCAGATCTCTCGAACTGTACGGTTCGAGAATACCGGAAGCGTTCCGGCTGTCAAGGAGAGCCGAACCGGGGGTCGTCCCCGACCGCTAGACGATGGCGGCCCGGACGCGGGCCGACACCCACTCGCTCGCGAGGACCGTGACGAAGATCAGGATGAAGATCATCGTCACCTGGGGCCAGGCGAGGATGTTGATGGACGACTGGAGCTGCAAGCCGATGCCGCCCGCGCCGACGAGGCCGAGGACGGTCGACTCGCGA
>DATCKS010000004.1:0-9159 GCA_036562265.1 Thermodesulfobacteriota bacterium
TCGAGGGGGAGGTGGAGCCGGCCATCCCGTTCGGCCGCCTGATCGGCGGCGAGTTCGAGGGGCTGCCGATCATCACCAAGGCCGGCTCCTTCGGCGCTGAGGACACGCTCTGGCACTGCCTCGACTTCATGAAGGAGCAGCACCCGATCCTGCGAGGCTGATCGGCCTCGCGCTCCTCTCCATCGTCGTCGCGACCGGCTGCGCCTGGCGAGGTTCGCTCGGGCCGGGCGAGCCTGCGCCGGCGCTCGTGCTCGACGGCTCCCTCGCCGACCCCTCCGCGCATCGCACTCTTCTTCGGCGCCTGCGCGCGGCAGGTCTCGCGCCGGTCTACCGCCGCTTCGACCCGCGGCTCGCCGAGGCCGACGTCGAGCGCTACCCGGTCGTCGTCTGGCTGGCCGGCCGGGTCCGCGGCTCGGCCGGGAGCCTCGCGGTCACGCCGGAGGAGGTGGAGCGCGCGGCGCGCCTCGTCGAGCGGGGCGGGCGGCTCGTCCTCGGGGTGGAGCCCGGCCGACCCGGCGCCGAGGGGCGGGCGTTCCAGGCCGTCCTCGACCGGCTCGGCGTGCCGATCCGGATCGGCCCGCACGAGGTCGTCGACCTCGACCCCGACTCGAGCTATCCGGCGTCGCTCCTCCGCGTGCCGCTCTTCGCACCGGGCGAGGCGGTTGCCGGGCCGTGGGGGCTCCCCGGCCGGCTGGTCGGCGGCCGGTCGGCGCCGCTCGAGGTGGGCGAGGGGGCGCGGGTGCTGCTTCGCACCCTGCCGACGGCCTTCCTCGACGCCCTCTACGGCCCCGCGCCGGCCGATCCGGCGGCACGGCGCGCCTTCGCCGTCGCCGCCGACGCGCCGGCGGGACGCCGCGGCGGCCGCGTCCTCGTGGCGAGCCGCGCCCTGCTCGGGGCCGGCGGCGCCCTCGCGCACGCCGACGTCGAGCCGCTCCTCCCGGACCGCCTGCCGGCCGGCGCCCTCGCGGGGCGGGAGCGGCTTCTCGCGGCGGCCCTGGCCGACCTCGTCGCCGGCGTGGCGCGGCCGCGGCCGGAGGCGGCCGCGCCGGTCGTCCTGCCAGAGTCCACGGCAGCGGCGCGGGCCGGGGTCTGCCGCGTTCGCCCCGGCGAGGCCTGGCTCGACGACGAGGGGGTGCGGGCCGGCTGGGGGTACGTCGACCGGCCGGAGGGGGAGATGGAGCGCCTCCTCGCCGCACTTCCGGCAAGCGGTCTCAACGTGCTCTGGGGGCCGGCCGCCCGCTGGTGGGGGCTTCTGGTCGAGCCGGACCGGGACCCGGCGCGCGCAGGCGGCGCCCGGCGGGGCGTCATGCGGGTCGCCGGCGCCCTGGCCGGGACGCCGGTCAGGTGGCTCGTCGGCGTCAACGTTCCGGGCGACGCCGACCTCGCGCGCTACCCGAAGGCGGTCTCGCTCGGGGGCGTCGAGGTGGACGTCCCGTCGCCGGTCGACGCGGCCTTCTGGGAGGAGGTCGTCCTGCCGAGGCTCCGGGCTGCCGTGGAGGCCGCAGGCGCCGGCCGGCCGGTTGCCGGCGTCGTGCTCGACCTCGAGATGTACGGGCGGCCGGTGCTCTACTGGCGCGACGCGTTCGACTTCGGCGACGGGCCGTTCCGGGCGTTCCTCGACGCGACCGGCGAGGAAGGGGCGGGCCATGCGGCGACCCTGTCCTTGCCGGCCGCCGAGCGGGCCGACTGGCTCCTCGCGAGGGGCCGCCTCGACGACTACTTCGCCTTCCTCGAGCGCCGGGCCGAGGCGATCGGCCGCCGCCTCCGCCAGAGTCTGGACGCCGCGGCGGGGAGCCGGGACCTGGTCCTCGGCTTCTACGCGGTCGGGATCCTGCCGCACTGGTTCTACCGGGGGCTCTTCCGCGGCGCGTCGGACGGTGGCCGGCCGGTCCTGCTCTTCACGTTCCGGACCGAGGCGCGCGCCGAGATCGCCGCCGCGGCGCGCGAGGGGACCTGCCTCTACCACGCTCAGGCCGCGCTCCTCGGCCTCGTGGGGCGAGACGGGCTCGCGCCGGCCCTTGCCCGCGCCGCGCGCGTCCACGACGGCTTCTGGCTGAACCGGGTGACGCACCTCGCGGCCTCGTACGCGGTCGCGCCGCACGACGCGGTGGAGGTCCCGCCGCTACGAGGGGAGGCGGGCTGGGCCTGGGTGCGGGAGGCGGTGGAGGCGTACGCGCGGGCGCGGGCCTCCCGCTGACGGCGCCGGTTTGCTATTCTGCCGAGGCTTGTCCCGGGGCCCTCACGACCACGCCATGGACCGCGACACCCTCCTGTCCCAGCTCGACCGGCTCCGGTGGGCGTTCATCCGCACGCTCGTCGCCGTGCTCGTCGCGGCCGTCGCCGGCTACGCGGTGTCGGGGCGGCTCCTCGAGCTCCTGCACAGGCCGCTCGAGTCGGTGCCGCTCAGGTTCCTCCGCCTCACCGAACCGTTCTTCGCCTACATCAAGGTGGCGCTCTTCGCCGGCCTCTTCGTGGTGCTGCCGTTCGTCATCCGCGAACTGTGGCTCGGCCTCGCGCCGATCTTCATGGGGGGCGAGGCGGCCCGCAAGTACGTCTGGACGGTCACCGCGGGGGCCTCGGTCCTCTTCTACTCGGGCGCGGCGATCTGCTACCTGTTCGTCCTCGGCGCGGCGGTGCCGTTCCTGCTGAACTTCGGCGGCGATCAGCTCCAGCCGTTCCTGTCGGTGAGCGACTACCTCGGGCTCGTCATGACGCTCCTCATCGCCTCGGGCGTGATGTTCGAGCTACCGCTGATTCTCCTCATCCTCGGGCGGGTCGGGGTCGTCGACGCGAGAATGCTCGGCCGGTTCCGGCGGTACGCCATCGTGCTGAACGCCTGCCTGGCTGCCGTGTTGACCCCCACCCCCGACGTCTATACGATGCTCCTCATGATGCTGCCGCTCCTGATCCTCTACGAGCTCAGCGTCATCCTGGTCCGTCTCTTCGGCAAGCCTCGAGTCTCGCGTGTCGGCACCGCTGCGGCATAGCCGGAACATCTTCATCACCGGCCTCCTGACCGTCACGCCGCTGGTCGTCACGGTCTGGGTCCTGGCGTTCCTCTTCCGCGCCGTCGACGGCATCCTCGCGCCCATCGTCGACCAGATCTTCGGCCGGCACATCCCCGGGCTCGGCTTCCTCCTGACGCTCGCCCTGATCTACTTCGTCGGCCTCATCATGACCAACCTCCTCGGGCAGAAGCTCGTGGCGGCAGGCGAGCGGCTCCTCACGCGCGTGCCGATCGTCAAGGGGATCTACTCCGGGTCGAAGCAGCTCGTCGAGGCGGTCTCGATGCCGGGGAAGGGGACGTTCAGCACCGTCGTGCTCGTGGAGTATCCCCGCCGCGACATGTTCATGATCGGCTTCATCACGCGCGAGGACGCCGGCACGCTCACCGAGGCCGATCGGGTCGAGACGCTCACCAACGTCTTCATCCCCAACACGCCCAACCCCGCCGCCGGCCGCTTCGTCATGGTCCCCAACCGCGACCTCATCCCGGTCTCGATCTCGGTCGAGGAGGGGCTCAAGCTGATCATTTCGGGCGGGTTCGTCTCGCCCAAGACGATCAGGTCGGTCCGCCCGATTACCGCTCGTCCCGATCACCAGGTGACGCCGTCCTGATGGCGTAACCCGATCGCCCGCCTGCTCGAAAATCGAGCAGGCGCTGCTGCGAAAACGACGTTATGCGTCGAGTTGCGGACTGGGAGCGAGCCTGCCAGGCGCCGCGACACGTCCGCGTCCTCCCAGGGGTGAAACCTCGTTAGACCCCGTGCCAGGCGACCCGGACCGCGCGCCGCGGCATGGTTGCGCCGGCGATCGCTCCCGCTTGCCAATAAAACGGTCGTTCCCTTGAACCATCGGGTCAGGTCTGGTAAGATTGACCACCGGAGCAGGTCTGCCGCGGAGGAGACGCATGTTCAAGGTCGGCGACAAGGCTGTCTACCCGGCCCACGGGGTCGGCGTGATCGAGGCCATCGAGCACCGCGAGATCTCCGGCAACACCCAGAGCTACTACATCCTGCGTCTCCTCGGCAACGACATGCGGATCATGATCCCCACCAACAACGCCGAGTCGGTCGGTCTCCGCAAGATCATCAACAAGGACAAGGTCGCGCGCGTCTACGAGATCCTGCGCGACCGCAAGGTGGAGATCGAGGGCCAGACCTGGAACCGCCGCTACCGCGAGTACATGGAGAAGATCAAGACCGGCTCCGTGTTCGAGGTGGCGGAGGTGCTGCGCGATCTCTGCGTCCTGCGGCACGCGAAGGACCTGTCCTTCGGCGAGCGTCGCATGCTCGACACCGCGCGCAGCCTGCTCGTGAAGGAACTCTCCATCGCCAGGAACATGGAAGAGAAGCTCGTCGAGCAGGACATCAACGCCATCTTCCTCCACTAGCCGCCGCTCGCCGCGCGAGCCCCGTGCGCGCCGTCGCCCTCGTCCCCGCCGCCGGCAGCGGCAGCCGTCTCGGGCTCGCCCTCCCCAAGCCGTTCGTCCCCCTGGCCGGCCGCCCCATTCTCGCCCACACGCTGGCCCGCCTCGAGGCGGTGCCGCTCGTCGAGGCGGTCGTCGTCGTGGCGGCCGAGGGGGAGATCGAGACCTGCCGCGGCGTCGTGCGGGCCACCGGCCTCGACCGGGTGGCGGCCGTCGTGCCGGGTGGGGCCGAGCGGCAGGACTCGGTCCGGTCCGGGCTCGCGGCCCTGCCGGCGTGGGCCGACCTCGTCCTCGTCCACGACGCGGCGCGGCCGCTCGTGCCGGCCGAGGTGGTCGAGGCGGTGGCGCGCGAGGCCTTCGCGTCGGGCGCCGCCACCGCGGCCGTGCGGCCCAAGGACACCGTGCGCGACGACGACGGCCGGACGCTCGACCGCCGGCGGCTCTGGCTCGTCCAGACCCCGCAGGGCTTCCGCCGCGACCTCCTGGTCGAGGCGCACGCGGCCGCCGCGGCCGATGGCTACGTCGGCACCGACGACGCGAGCCTCGTCGAGCGCCTCGGGCATCCGGTCGCCGTCGTGCCGGGGAGCTACCGCAACGTCAAGATCACCACGCGCGAGGACCTCGTCGTCGCCGAGGCGCTCCTCGCGGAGGAGGCTCGGAGGCCATGATCCGGGTCGGGCTCGGCTACGACATCCACCGCCTCGTCGAGGGGCGCCGCCTCGTCCTCGGCGGCGTCGAGATCCCCTTCGAGCGCGGCCTCGACGGCAACTCCGACGCCGACGTCCTCACCCACGCCTGCTGCGACGCCCTCCTCGGGGCCGTGGCCGCGGGCGACCTCGGGCGCCACTTCCCGGAGCGCGACCCGCAGTGGAAGGGGGTCTCGAGCCTCGTCCTCCTCGAGCGGGTCGTCGCCATCGTCGCCGAGCGGGGCTACGCCGTCTCGAACGTCGACGCCACGATCATCGCCGAGCGCCCCAGGCTTGCCTCCCACGTGCGCGAGATGGCCGGCCGCCTTGCCGCCGTCCTGCGCGTCGCGCCCGACGCCGTGAGCGTCAAGGCGACCACCACCAACGGCCTCGGCCTCATCGCGCGCGGCGATGCCGTCGCCGCGTGCGCCGTTGCGGCGGTGAGCAGGACCGCCGCGTAGCGCCCGTCCGGACGCCCCGCACACTCCGGCAACTCCGGGCCCAGAGGGGTGCACACGCGGCAGTGCACTGCACTGTCTTCCGTGCAAAGGACAGGATCCCTCGAGAATCCCGGCGCTTGCATGCTCATCGAACGCCGCCGCGTCGGCTCGACGCCAGCGTCCTTGTGCAATGTGGTGGAAACACAAGCCAGGCGGCAGATTTTCAGGAGGCAGATAGGCCGGTTACGGCTCCGGACTTAGGTGATGCCAATGGCTCGATTTGTGCGATGCCGATGGACTGCATTCCCGGTTGCTCGTGGTTCCCTCATGGCGGTTGCCTTCGGGTGGGAGGGGGACAATGCGGGTCGGGCTGGTGGTCGGGGCGGCACTTCTCCATCTGGCGGTCGCGTCCGACCTGTTCGCATACGTGGTCGATCAAAGGACGGTCAACGGCCAGTTCGTGAACAACACCACCTACGACCGTGCCTGCCACAAGTACGCGGGCGGCGACTTCTACTATTACTTCAGCTACACGGACTCCCAGTACTACACCGGCCGCAAGCTCCACCTCTTCATTTTCTTCGGTGCCGCCGAGGGGGAGGCGGGGCGCTATTCCGTCAAGGCCACGATCTCGCCGACCTACCGCGGCATTGCCGTCCAGGGCGGCTGCGTCGTCTGCTCCTGCCAGGACTCGAGCACGAGCCGGCAATTCTATCCTCGGATAGAAGCGGGTCCGCCAACGACCGAGGTCTACAGGGTCAGCAGCCTCTCATATGACAAGTACGCGAGCCTCGCGCGAAGCCTCGGCATGCCCGTACGTCCCAACAGCTTCGCCCAGTACGGACACGTCGAGATCGACCTGTCGGGCGGTGGGAGCGCGAGCGTCAGCAACGTGTCTACCGGCTCCTGTCCTGGGGGCATCTGCCCCTCATTGCCTCTCCAACAGAAGTACGTGACCTGGAAGACCGCCAGCAACATATCGATCGTCGGCGTTCCGGAAGAGAAATGCGATGACTTCGTCGACAACAACGGCAACGGGCTCGTCAATGAAGTGTGCCGAGGATGCTCCGAGAACGGCGTCCAGACCGGCTCGACCACCGAACTCGCGAGCGGCAACCTCACGCAGAGCGTGCCGCTCCTGGCCTTCGATCGCCGGCCGACCTCGCTGTCGCTGACCGCCGCCTACAACAGCCAGGATACCGAGGTCGGCCCACTTGGCCGCGGCTGGACGCACACGTACGCCCGCCGCATCACGGGCGACAACGAGGTCACGCTCGCCCTCGTCGATGCCCAGGGAGGCTACAGCTTCTACCGGAAGGAGGGGGCGGACACCTACTACCCCCTCACGCGCGGTGGGACCCAGGATCGCATCGTCAAGGCCGCCGACGGCACGTACGAGCGCATCTTCCCGGACGGCGGTCGCTGGCGGTTCAGCGCGGCCGGGAACCTCATGGAGCTGCGGGACCGGACCGGTCGGACGATCACGCTCACCTACACGGCCGGCCTGCTCGCGGAGGCACGGGACTCCGTCGGACGCAGCTTCACGTTCACGTACGACGCGAATCAGCGCCTCGTCCAGGTGGCCGACTCCGCCGGCCGAACGGTCTCCTTCGCGTACGACCCGACGGCCACCTACCTGACGACCATCGTCGACGCGGGCGGCGGTAGCTGGGAGTTCACGTACGACGCCGACGGCCGTATGGCGACCAAGCAGACGCCCCGTGGGTCGGTTACCGCGTACGCGTACGATGCGCAGGGCCGCCTGACGCAGGTCACCGATCCGCGCGGCGTCGTGAAGCAGCTCGTCTACGATCCCGTCCAGAAGACGACGCAGATCATCGACGCGGGGGGCGCCACGCGCGTGCAGCAATGGGACGGCCGGCTCGACGTGCCGCTTTCCGTCACCGATCCGACCGGACGCGCCGTTGCCTACACATACGATACTGCCGGCAACCGGCTCACGGCGACGGACCCGGCCGGCGGTGTCACCAGTTACACGTACGACTCCGAGAACCGGCTCCTGACCAGCGCGAACCCGGCCGGAGAAACGACGACGCTCACGTACGATCCGACCACGAACCAGGTGGCCTCCCAGACGGGTCCCGACGGGCTCGTGACGTCGTACACCTACGACCCGAGCGGAAACCTCCTCACGAGCACCGACCCCGCAGGTGGCGTGGCCAGCTACGCCTATGACGGGCACGGGAACGTTACCCAGGTTACGAACGCGGCGGGCCAGACCACGACGTTCACGTACGACGCGCTCGACCAGCTCGTCCAGCTCGTCGACCCGGCCGGCGTCGCGACCACGTTCGCGTACGACGCCGCCGGCTACCTCCGGGAGGTGACGCGCGGTCCTGGCCTGACCACGACCTCGGTCTACGACGCGCTCGGACGGTTGCTGTCGCTGACCACACCCCTCGGCCACCAGACCACGTACACCTACGACGCCGCCGGCAACCGCCTCTCGCAGACCGATCCCCTCGGCCGCGTGACGCAGTACGCCTACGACGCCCGCAATGCGCCGATCCTGGTCACGGCGCCGGATGGGAGCGAGACCGCGTATGCCTACGACGACCTCGGCCGGATGGTCTCGCTGACCGACGCGAACGGCCGGGTGACCACGTACGCCTACGATGCAGCCGGGCGCCTCCTCTCGCAGACCGGGCCGCTGGGGGACGTCACCACGGCGACGTACGATGCGCGGGGGCAACTGGCGACGCGGACAGATCCCAGGGGCCAGCAGATCGAGTACCGGTACGACGCCGCGGGGCGGCTCGTGGAGAAGCGGCTCCCGGACGGGACGATCGAGCAGCACGTCTATGACAGTACCGGACGGCTCACCTCGGCAGGGAACGCGACGATCACGTACACCTACGGGTACGACAGCGCAGGTCGCTTGACGAGCGTCACGGACTCGCGCGGCTACGTCGTGGGATACGGCTACGACGCCTCGAGCCGCCGCACCACCCTCACGTATCCGGGGGGCCAGGTGCTGACGTACGGCTACGATGCGGCGGGACGGCTCGCCCTCCTCTCGGAGGCCTCGTCGGGCCGGACCGCCACGTTCGCCTACGACACCCTCGGTCGCCGTTCGCGCCTGGACCTCCCGAACGGCACGCGCGTCTTTTACACCTACGACGGCGGCAGCCGGCTCGTGGGGCTCACGCACGAGACGAGCGTCGGCGCGATGCTGGAGGAGTTCACCTACGCCTATAACGCGGCCGGCGAGCGCACGAGCGAAACCGATCTGACGGCGACGCGCGCGCACGCCTACGACCTCGTGGGTCGGCTCACCGAGGTCGTGGAGACGCCGGCCGGCTCGTCGCAGGGCCAGGTGGTGGAGGCCTACACCTACGATGCCGTGGGCAACCGGCTCACCGGCCCCGGCGCCGCCGACACCTCCACCTACAACGCCGGGCACCAGCTCCTCGTCGGCCCGGCCGCCTCGTACACCTACGACGCCAACGGCAACCGGACGGTGCGGTCGGGCGGGGCGGGGACCACAACCTACACCTGGGACCCGCAGGACCGGCTCGTGCAGGTCTCGATCACGCCGGCACAGGGCCCCTCGACCACCGTCACCTTCGCCTACGACCACCGT
>DATCKS010000008.1:0-5685 GCA_036562265.1 Thermodesulfobacteriota bacterium
ACTGCCTCAGGACGCCGTATCGCTCCACGACGAAGACCCCCTGCCGGGGCACCCCCGCGATCCAGATGGACTTGCCCATGAGGCTCGTGAGCGAGGGGAGCATGGGGCCGGCGAGCGCCACCCGCTGGTCGTCGCGATCGAGCTGGACGAGGATGAGGTCCGGCCCCTCCCAGGCGAGCCGCCCCACGAGCGCCGGCCTGCCGCCGACCTCGATGAGCCGGTACGCATGGAGGGCGAAGGTGCCCGGCTCCCGCTCGCCGCGCGGCAGCCGCGGGTCGCCGAGGCCGTGCACCTCGACCACCGCCCGGTCGAGTTCCCTGAGGTCGCTCACCATCGGCCCCTCGAGCCTCCAGCGGCCCTCCTTCGGGTCCTCGAGGTAAACGACGGCCGGCGTCGACGTCCGGTCGAGCGTCACCGTCCCTCGAAGGGTCGAGATGAGACCGGCGTCGCCGAAGCTGGCGCAGCCGGCGAGCACCACGGCGGCGAGGAGGGCACCCAGGACCTGGCGTGTCATGCGTTCCTCCACGTTGACGAGGGCGTGACTCTATAGCACGGCCGCACGCAAGCTGACAAAGGAAAAGCTCGGCTGGCGCCATAGCAAGCCCAGGCTCGCCAGGCCGGCGCCGGCACCGGCACGGTACGGCTCGATCGGAGCGGCGCGGGCGCCTTACGGCGGCTCACGGTCCCCGCGCGCGAAGTGTGGGCCCGCTCTCCGATCCGCCCCGCGAGACGTGCCAGAATCGGGATGCGGCTCGCCGGGAGGGCCCGCCGGCGCGGCGCGCGAGCCTCGCCCGGAGAGGTGCGTCGTGCGCGTGCTGCTCGTCCACCCGAGCCCGCTCCTCTACTCGGAGATCTACCTGCGGCTCGAGCCGCTCGGGCTCGAGCGGGTGGCGTCGGCGCTACGGGCGGCCGGCCACGACGTGCGGATCCTCGACCTGCAGGTCTTCTCCCACCGCGACTACCAGCGCGACCTCGAGAGCACCCGTCCCGACGCGATCGGCTTCTCGGTCAACTACCTCGCCAACGTCCCCGAGGTCATCGACCTCGCGATCGAGGCCCGGCGCCGCCTGCGCGACGTCTTCGTGTTCGTGGGCGGCCACAGCGCCTCGTTCGTCACCCCCGAGATCCTCGAGCACGCCCGCGGGGCGATCGACTGCGGCATACGGGGCGAGGGCGAGGTGACCGCCCCGCGCCTCCTCGAGGCCGTCGGCGACCCGCGGCTCGAGTCGCTGCCGGGCGTGGTGACCCGCCGCGGCGCCGGCCCGCCTCCGGTCCTCCTCGACAGCCTCGACCGCCACCCGCCGGCGCGGGACCTGACGCGCCGCCGCCGGCGGTACTTCATCGGCGTCCTCGACCCCTGCGCCTCGGTGGAGTTCACGCGCGGCTGCCCGTGGGACTGCTCGTTCTGCAGCGCCTGGACCTTCTACGGCCGGAGCTATCGGCGGGCCTCGCCGGAGGCCGCGGCCGACGACCTCGCGCGCATCCTCGAGCCGAACGTCTTCGTCGTGGACGACGTCGCCTTCATCCAGCCGGCGCACGGCTTCGCCATCGGCCGCGAGATCGAGCGGCGGGGCATCCGCAAGCAGTACTACCTCGAGACGCGCTGCAACGTCCTCCTCCAGAACCGCGAGGTCTTCGCGTACTGGAAGCGGCTCGGGCTCCGCTACATGTTCCTCGGCCTCGAGTCGCTCGACGAGGAGGGGCTCAGGCTCCACCGGAAGCGGATCACGCCGGGCGAGAACTTCCGCGCCCTCGAGGTCGCGCGAGAGCTGGGGATCACGGTCGCCGTCAACCTCATCGCCGAGCCGGACTGGGACGAGGCCCGGTTCGCGGCGGTGCGGGAGTGGGCGCTCGACGTGCCGGAGATCGTCCACCTCACGGTGAGCACCCCGTACCCGGGGACCGAGACCTGGTTCACCGAGGCCCGGACGCTCACGACCCTCGACTACCGCCTCTTCGACGTCCAGCACGCCGTCTTGCCGACCCGGCTGCCGCTTGCCCGCTTCTACGAGGAACTCGTGCGCACCCAGGCCGTGCTGAACCGGAAGCACCTCGGCTTCGCGGCGATCCGCAAGACCGCCTCGGTCGCCCTCGGTCTCCTCGCGCGCGGCCAGACGAACTTCCTGCGGATGCTCTGGCGCTTCGACCGGGTGTACAACGCCGAACGCCAGTACGGCGACCACTTCCGGCCGGTGCGCTACGCCATGCACGCGCCCCCTGCGCCGACCGGATCGCGACCCGGGCCGGCCCAGCTCTACATCCACCAGCCGGCGCCATCCGGGCGCCGGGCAGCCGGAACGTCCCGTCCCGCCGGCTCACCGACCTAGCCAAGCCGGGGGTCAGGCCTTTCCATTTTCCAGGGGGTCAGGCCTTTCCATTTTCCAGAGACGGTCGAGCCCTGCCCGCTGTCGATGCGCAGCTGGGGATCGGCCGGGGACGCCCGGCCGCCGCGAGCCGCCGGCACGCCGACCGCGTGGGGACGAATGCCGGTACGGGAGGGGAAGACGGCGTCCGGGGCCGCGCGACGCGCGGCCCCGGACGCCCGGGGATGGGCCTACACGTCGAAGTACAGGGCGAACTCCATGGGATGCGGACGCAGGCGGACCGGGTTCAGCTCCTTCGTGGTCTTCCACTCGATCCAGGTGTCGATCACGTCCTGCGTGAAGACGTCGCCCTTCAGGAGGAACTCGTGGTCCTCCCTGAGCGCCTTGAGCGCCTCTTCGAGCGAGCCGGGCGCGCTCGGCACGTCGGCCAGCTCCTCCGGCGAGAGCGAGTAGATGTCCTTGTCGAGCGGATCGCCCGGGTGGATCTTCCGCTGGATGCCGTCGAGCCCGGCCATGAGCATCGCCGCGAAGGCGATGTAGGCGTTGCAGGACGGGTCGGGCGTCCGGTACTCGAGTCGCTTGGCCTTGGGCGACGGCGAATACATCGGGATGCGCACGGCGGCCGAGCGGTTGCGGCTCGAGTAGGCGAGGTTCACCGGCGCCTCGAAGCCCGGGACGAGCCGCTTGTAGCTGTTCGTCGTCGGGTTCGTCAGCGCGCAGAGCGCCCGAGCGTGCTTGAGGATGCCGCCGATGTAGTAGAGCGCCAGCTCCGACATGCCCGCGTAGCCGTCGCCCGCGAAGAGCGGCTTGCCCCCCTTCCAGATCGACTGGTGCGTGTGCATGCCCGAGCCGTTGTCGCCGAAGAGCGGCTTCGGCATGAACGTGATCGTCTTGCCGTGCCGACGCGCCACGTTCTTGAGGACGTACTTGTACCACTGGACCTTGTCGGCCATCCGGAGCAGGGAGTCGTACCGCAGGTCGATCTCCGCCTGGCCGGCGGTGGCCACCTCGTGGTGCTGCCGCTCGACCGGGATGCCCACCTCCTCGAGCATGAGGGTCATCTCGGAGCGGAGGTCCTGGAGGCTATCGGTCGGCGCGACCGGGAAGTAGCCCTCCTTGTACCGCGGCTTGTAGCCGAGGTTCGGGTTCTCGACCCGCCCCGAGTTCCAGACGCCCTCGACCGAGTCGATGATGTAGAAGGCCGAGTTGTTGGTCGAGTCGAACCGGACGTCGTCGAGGATGAAGAACTCGAGCTCCGGCCCGAAGTACGCCGTGTCGCCGATCCCCGTCGACCTGAGGTACGCCTCCGCCTTCATGGCGATGTGGCGCGGGTCGCGCGTGTAGGGCTCCTTCGTGATCGGGTCGAAGATGTTGCAGGTGAGCGAGAGCGTCGGCTCGGCCATGAACGGGTCCATGCACGCCGTCGTCGGGTCCGGGATGACGAGCATGTCCGAGGCGTTGATCGCCTGCCAGCCGCGGATCGAGGAGCCGTCGAAGCCGAGGCCGTCCTCGAAGGTCTCCTCGCTGATCTCGTGCAGCGGCGTCGTGAAGTGCTGCCACGTGCCGAGGAAGTCCATGAACTTGAGGTCGACGAGCTTCGCCCCCTTCTCGGCGGCGAACTTGAGCGCCTCGGCGCCGGTCTTCGGCGGTGTCTCCGGTGCGTACTTCATTCCGTCTCTAGCCCCCGTTGGTCCTGTCGGTCTGCCTACATCGCGTCGTCGCCGCGCTCGCCGGTGCGGATCCGGATCGCCTCCTCGACGGGAATCACGAAGATCTTCCCGTCGCCGATCCGCCCGGTTTTCGCGGCCGTCTGGATCGCCTCGACCACCTTGCCGACCAGATCGTCGCGGACGACCACGTCGATCTTGATCTTCGGCAGGAAGTCGACGACGTACTCCGCCCCCCTGTAGAGCTCCGTGTGCCCCTTCTGGCGTCCGAACCCCTTCACCTCGCTCACCGTCATCCCCTGGATGCCGATGTCGTTGAGCGCGTCCTTCACCTCGTCGAGCTTGAAGGGCTTGATGATCGCCTCGATCTTCTTCATCGTCCTCCTCGTGTGCGGACGTGCGACGCCGCCGGCCGTGCCGCCGCCCGTGGCGACAGGCGGGACTTGCGGCGAACCCTGGAACGAGGCCGGTCGGGGAGACCAGAGCACGGAGGGACGCGACGGGTGATCTCCATTGATCCCTCCCTGGTCATCGTCGATCCAGGCGCGCCGTCGAGCAGTCGGTGGCAGTGCAATCGACAGACCAAGCGGACCGGGTGGGAAGGCGCCGGCTCGCCGCCCGCAACCGTGCGGAAACGCGAGACGACGCCGCGCGGCCGGCCGGGCGGCGGCCGAGGCCGCTGCCCGCTGGTTAGGCAGTGCACAAATTCAGGGCAGGCCAGGCGGCGCCGGGGCTGGCAGGGACAGGGCCCCGGCCCGGGCGAGCCGGCTCAGATGAACAGCTCCGCGTCCCAGTAGGCGCGGACCCAGGCGGGCACGTTCCGGAGGTCGTCGATCCACTCGCCGGTGCGAACGATGCCGTCGTCGAGCCTGGCGTAGGTCGCCTGTCGCATCCAGCGGCGCCCGTCGCGCGTCCGCAGCAGTACCATGACGCGTCGCGCGTCGCGCCCCGACGCGGCGGCAGCCTCCGGCAGCGCCGCGCAGAGGATGGTCCCGCTGACGCTGTCGCCGACGAGGGGGCGCAGGCCGTACAGCAGGCGAAGACCGTCCTGATCGGGCACCAGGCCGAGCGGTGCGCAGGCCAGGCTGTCGGCGCGGCCGCTGACGAGCAGCACGTAGGCGCCGAGCCCGTCGGTCCAGTCCACGGCCGACTCGCACGCCGCCTCGTACACCCCCTCGGCCAGCTCGACGAGGTCGTCGAACGGCGCCGTCCGTCGGAACCCGCGGCTCTCCCCCGTCCCCATGGCGGAGCGGACCGTACACCCGAGGGTCAGTCGATGTCAACGCTGGAATACGCAGGGGGAGCGCGCCCGAAATGGATGGGCCTCTGAGCCCGATCGTCGCCCGCTTCGGTTACCTGGCCGTGTTCGTCGGCGTGTTCCTCGAGAGCGCCGGGGTGCCGGTGCCGGCGGAGACCCTCCTCCTCGCGGGCGGCTTCTTCGCGCACCAGGGGCCGCTCACTCTCGCCTGGGTTATCGCGGTGGCCGCCGCCGCCGCGATCCTCGGCGACAGTCTGGGTTACGTCCTCGGCCGACGCGGCGGTCGCTCCGTGATCGAACGCCGGGGGCCGTGGGTGAGGCTCACCCCGGCCCGCCTCGCCGCGATCGACACCCTCCTCGCCCGGCACGGCGCGCGCGCGGTCTTCTTCGGCCGGTTCGTCACCGGCATCCGGGTCTCCGTGGCCGTGGCGGCCGG
>DATCKS010000016.1:0-3565 GCA_036562265.1 Thermodesulfobacteriota bacterium
GCGCGAGGAACCAGAGGTAATCGTAGGTCCCCGCCAGGTACAGATGGTAGAACTTCGGGTCCCACGCCTCGGCCGGGAACCAGGGCAGCCGCGTGAGACCGGACTCGAGCGTGGCGAGCACGCGGTCCGGCGCGACGAGGAACACGAGCGCCGCGGCCAGCGCCCCGGCGGCCAGTTCGCGCGCCTCCGGCGCCCCCCGCACGGCGCGCCGGCCGCCCGTCGCCGCAAGCCAGGCGGCGGCGATGCCGAGGTACAGCCCGAGCGGCGCGAGGAGGAGGTAGGCCTCCGCGTGGAGACGCGCGGTGAGGAGCGTGAGACCGACGCCGATCGCGAGCCAGGGCAGGCGGGCGGACGGGCGACCCGCGAGGAGCCCTCGCGCGGTGGCCGCCGCGGCCAGGACGACCAGAAGCTGCGCCCAGGCGTACATGCGGACGAACCGCGACATGGCCACGGCGTCCGGCGAGAAGGCGAGCAGCGCCGCGGCCACGAGGCCCGCCGTCGGCCCGAAGAGGACCCGCCCCAGGAGGAAGACGGCCGGGATGGCGAGGACGCCGGCCACGACGCTCGGAACACGGGCGGCCGCCTCGCTCTCGCCGAGGTGCTCGAACGCGAAGGCGACGGCGCGGGTCACGGGGAGCGCGCGTCGATACGGCTCGCCGGACGGCAGGAGCGGCGCCCCGGTCGCGGCGAGCCCCTTCGCGGCGAGGACGTGCAGGACCTCGTCGTGTGAGAAGCTCCGCTGACCGAGGCGGTCGGCCCTCGGGAAGAGCCCACCAAGGACCAGGGCGGCGAGACACGCTACCAGGACGGACCGGCGCACACCCGGAGAGCAGGCAACTTCCGGGCCGGATACCGATCGGAGGCTACACGACGTTGCGTTCGGCGGGGGTGCGACCGCGAGCGAACCGCTCGTACGCGAGGGGGGAGAGATCGATCGTGTGCGCGCGACCGTCGAGGATCGTCTCGGCCAGGAGGAGCCCGACCGCCGGCGCGTGCTGGAAGCCGTGGCCGCTGAAGCCGTTGGCGAGGAGGAAGCCCTCGACGCCCGGGACCGGGCCGATGATGGGATGGGCGTCGGGGGAGACCTCGTAGAGACCGGCCCAGGCGCGGGCGATGGTCGCCTCGGCCAGGGGCGGGTAGCGCTCGAGCGCGGTCTCGAGGACGGTGTACTGGAACTCCGGGTCGACGCTCGTGTCGAACGACGGCGGCTCGTCCCGCCCCATCCCCATGAGGACGCCGCCGCTCTCGCGGTGGAAGTAGAAGGTGGTGGCGAAGTCGATCACCATCGTGGCGCGCGCCGGGGCGCCGGCGAAGGGCCGCGTCGTGAACACGTGGCGCCGCACCGGCTCGACCGGCACCGTCACCCCCGCCATCCGGCCGACCTCGGCCGCCCAGGGTCCGGCGCAGTTGACGACCCACCGCGCCTCGACCGGGCCGGCGGTGGTCTCGACGCCGCGCACCCGGCCGCCGACCACCCGGATGCCGGTCACCGCCACGCCGGTCTCGATGCGGGCCCCGAGGCGCCGCGCCGCATCGGCGTAGCCCTGCGTCAACCCGTGCGGGTCGGCGATGCCGTCCTTCGCGCAGTAGGTGGCCCCGAGGACGTCGTCCACGACGAGGCCCGGCACGAGCGCCGCCGCCTCGGCCGCGGTCAGCGTCTCCACCGGGACCCCCAGGGCGCGCTGCAGCTCGGCGTTGCGCCGGAATTCCGCCCAGTCGGCCTCGCGCGTCAGGAGGAAGAGGTAGCCGTCCTGATGGAAGTCGAGCGGGGCCCCGACCTCCTCCTCGAAGCGCTCGATCGAGCGGATCGAGAGCTTGGACAGCTCGATGTTGACCGGCGAGGAGAACTGGTGCCGGACCCCGCCGGCGCACCGGCCCGTGGACCCGGTGCCGAGGAGGCCCTCCCGCTCGAGGAGGAGCACGTCCCGGCAGCCGCGCCGGGCGAGATGCCAGGCGAGACTCGCGCCCATGGCGCCGCCGCCGACGATGGCGACCTCGACCCCGGCAGGCAACGTCTTCGTGGACATGGGAGCGATGGTACCGCTATACTCCGCTCACATGAGCGAGCAGATGTACGACATCGCCATCGTCGGCGGTGGTCCCACCGGCCTCTTCGGACTCTTCTATGCCGGCCTGCGTGGGATGAAGGCGATCCTGTTCGACAGCCTTCCGGAACTCGGGGGCCAGCTCACCACCCTCTACCCCGAGAAGGTCGTCTACGACATGCCGGGCTTCCCCGAGATCCTCGCCCGCGACCTCGCCGCGGCGATGGTCAAGCAGGCGACTCGCTTCAACCCGGACATCCACACGAGCGAACAGGTCCAGAAGGTGGAGAAGCTCGGCGAGCGCGACTTCCGGCTGACGACCCCGCGCGGCACCTACTCGGCCCGGTCGGTGCTCGTGGCCGGCGGCGTCGGGTCGTTCACGCCGAAGAAGCTCGCCATCAACCTCGACCACTACGAGGGCAAGGGACTCTACTACTTCGTCAAGGACACGAACGAGTTCCGGAACAAGCGGGTGCTCATCGTGGGCGGCGGCGACTCGGCCCTCGACTGGGCGCTCCACCTCGAGCCCATCTGCGAGGTGAACCTGATCCACCGGCGCGGCGAGTTCCGCGGCCACGAGGAGTCGGCGAGGAAGGTGCTCGCGTCGTCCTGCAAGGTGCGGCTCTTCCACGAGGTGAAGGAGGTCCACGGCAACGGGCGCGTCGAGGCGGTGACGATCTTCGACAACCGCACGAAGGAGGAGACCCGGCTCGACGTCGACGCGCTGCTCCTCAACCTCGGCTTCGCCGCCAACCTCGGCCCGATCAAGGACTGGGGCCTCGAGCTTTCGGGCAAGTCGATCAAGGTGGACGGCCACTTCCAGACGAACATCCCGGGCATCTTCGCCGCCGGGGACATCATCGAGTACCCCGACCGCGAGAACATCACGCTCATCGCGACCGGCGCCGCCGACGCGGCCGTCGCGGTGAACTACGCCAAGGCCTACATCGACCCCGGCGCCAAGGTGACGCCCGGGCACTCGTCCGGCCGCACCGACCTCTGACAGGGTGTCGACGAAAACGGAAAGCCCGGACCCCGGCCGGAAAGGCGTGACCCCGTGAAGGTTGCCGTGGTGGGCGCGGGCGGCGTCGGGAGCGCCGCGGCGCGTCACCTGGCGAAGGCGGGGCACGAGGTCCTGCTCGTCGAGCAGTTCGAGGTCGACCACGACCGCGGCTCGTCCTACGGCGACTCGCGGGTCACCCGCCTCACCTACCACGAGCCGATCTACACCGCGATGATGGTCGAGGCCTACCGCCTCTGGGAGGCGCTGCAGGCCGAGGCGGACGAACTGCTCCAGAGCCGCTGCGGCATTCTGGTCTTCGGCAAGCCGACCCACCCCGAGATCCTCGGCACCATCCGATCGCTCGAGGCCAACGGCGTCCCCTACGAGCGGCTCGACGCCGCCGAGGTCGCCCGCCGGCTGCCGCAGTTCCGGCTCGATCGGGACGAGGTCGGCATCTGGCAGGCCGACGGCGGCTTCCTGCGCCCCTCGCGCTGCGTCCGGGCGAACGTCCGGCTCG
>DATCKS010000021.1:0-1921 GCA_036562265.1 Thermodesulfobacteriota bacterium
GGAGCTCCTCGGGCGCGACCCCGCCGACGAGCCGCGCCGCGAGCTCGGGCGCCGGCATGGCGAGGAACCACTCGCGTACGGCCGGCGCGAGCATCGGCCCCAGGACGTGCGACGCGAGCGTCCGCTCCACGACCTCGAGCCGCACCTCGGGCCGCTCGAGGACCTCCGCGAGGAGGTCGCCCAGGTAGAGCACCTCGACGCCTCGCTCCCGAAGGGCATCCGCGAAGGCGTCGTGCTCCTGCCTGGCCCGCTTGACCCACAGGACGTCGTCGAAGAGGAGCGCCTCCTTGTTGCTCGGCGTGAGCCGCTTGAGCTCGAGGTCCGGACGGTGGAGGAGGACGCGCGCGAGACGGCCCACCTCCGATCCGACGTACAGTCGCCCCGCGCGCGGCGAGACCCGTGACCGGGCCGTCACGGCGTCACCGGCCGGCCGCCGCGGCGGCGTAGGCGCCGGCCGCAGACGCCTCGCGCCGCTTCCGCCAGGCGAGCCACACGTAGACCGGGACCCCCGCCATGAGGAGCAGGAAGCCCTTGGCGATCACGTCGGTCCCCGCCCCGTAGATGGCCCAGAGCGAGTAGGCGAAGGCGAGCGCGGCGACGAGGGCGCTCCACGCCGCCCGCCTGCCGTCCGCGCGCGCGCGATCGGTCGCGAGGAGGTACAGCTCGGCCGCGGCCGCGTAGGCGTACGGCACGAGCGTCGTGAGGGTGGCGAGCAGGATCACGAAGTTGAACTGCTCGACCAGGGCCGTGTTGTAGTTCATCACCATGAGGATCGTGATGAGCAGGGAGGAGACGACGAGCCCGAAGACCGGCGTGTGCCGGCGGCCGCTCACGCGGGCGAACCGTGCGGGGAAGAGCCCGTCCTTCGCCGCCGCGAGCGGGATGCGTCCCTGCAGCAGGATCCAGCCGTTCAGGCAGCCGAACGTCGAGATCATCGCCACCAGGGCGATCGCCTTCCCCGCCCACGGCGTCCCGAAGATGGCGGTCGCCGCGTCGGCGAACGGGCTCGTCGACTCGGCGAGCGCGGCCTGGGGCACGGCCCCCATGACGGCGACAGTCGCGACGACGTAGACGAGCGTCGCGGCGGCGGTGCCGAGGATCGTGGCGAGCGGGATCGTCCGCTCCGGGTCCCGCACCTCCTCGGCCGGCACGGTGGCCGACTCGAGCCCGATGAACGCCCAGAGGGTCAGCGCCGCGCCCGCCGAGAGCCCGGACGCGACCCCCTTCGGCGCGAACGGGGTGAAGTTGGCCGGCTCGAGGACGAAGAGGCCGGCCACGCCGATCACCGCGAGCGGGACGAACTTGAGCAGGGCCGTCACGACCTGGATGCGGCCCCCCTCGCGCACCCCCGCGATGTTGGCGAGCGTGAGGAGCCAGACGGTGCCGATGCCGACCGCGGCGGCGAGGACGTTGCTCGTCCCCAGGGCCGGCCAGAAGACCGCCAGGTAGCCGACGAACGCCACCGCGATGGCGGCGTTGCCGGCCCAGGCCGCGATCCAGTAGCCCCACGCGGTCTGGAACCCGATGAAGTCGCCGAAGGCCCGGCGCGCGTAGACGTAGGGGCCTCCGGTTTCGGGGTACGCGCGGCCGAGTCGGGCGAAGACGAGCGCGAGCAGCATCGCCCCGGCGCCGGTGAAGAGCCACGCGACGATGGCGATCGGCCCCGACGCGGACGCCAGCGAGGCTGGCAAGAGGAACACGCCGGAGCCGATCATGTTGCCGACGACGAGCGCCGTCGCCATGGAGAGGCCGAGCGATCGCTTGAGCGTGGCTCCCTGCGACATGAGATCCCTCCCCTGGCCGCGCCGGGCGCGGGGCCCGGCGCGGCGCGAGACCGACGGCGCCCGCCCTCCTGGCGCCTACGCGGCCTTCACCTGAATGGCCTTCCCCTTCGCGGCGGGCGTCTTCGGCAGCGTGACGG
>DATCKS010000023.1:0-4587 GCA_036562265.1 Thermodesulfobacteriota bacterium
CCTCGGGAGCCCGGACCTCGCCGGCTTCGCGGGACGGGTTTCCGACTCGGGCGAGGGGCGCTGGACGGTGGCGGCCGCGGTCGACGCGTCGGTCCCCGTCCCGGTGCTGAGCGCCGCGCTCTTCGCCCGCTTCACCTCGCGGGGCGAGGCGGACTTCGCCAACCGGCTCCTGTCGGCCCTCCGGTACGAGTTCGGCGGCCACGAGGAGAAGCCGGCCGGCTAGAGGCCTTACAGCTCGACGTGCCGCAGGCGGAGCGCGTTGGCGATCACCGAGACCGAGCTGAACGTCATCGCCGCGCTCGCGACGATGGGCGACAGGAGGAGCCCGAACGCCGGATACAGCACGCCGGCCGCGATCGGCACGCCGAGCGCGTTGTAGACGAACGCGAAGAAGAGGTTCTGCCGGATGTTGCGCATCGTGGCGCGCGACAGACGGCGCGCGCGGACGATCCCGCGCAGGTCCCCCTTGACCAGGGTGACCCCCGCGCTCTCCATCGCCACGTCGGTCCCGGTCCCCATGGCGATGCCGACGTGCGCCTGGGCGAGCGCCGGGGCGTCGTTCACGCCGTCGCCCGCCATCGCGACGACGCGCCCCTCGGCCTGGAGCCGCCGGACGACCTCCCGCTTCTCGTCGGGCAGCACGTCGGCGATCGTCTCGTCGATCCCGAGCCGGCGGCCGACCGCCTCGGCCGTCGTCCGGTTGTCGCCGGTCAGCATGACGAGGCGGACCCCCTCGGCACGCAGTTGCTCGATCGCCTCGGGCGTCGTCCGGCGCACCGGGTCCGCCACGGCGACCAGCCCGGCCAGCCGGCCGTCGACCGCGACGAACACCACCGTGTGCCCCTCGCGGCGGAGCGCCGCGGCGCGGTTCGCGAGCGGAGCCGCCTCGACCCAAAGGCCGGCGAGGAGCCCGGCGGTGCCGACCGCCACCTCCCGGCCGGCGACCCGTCCGGTGACCCCCTTGCCCGTCACCGACTCGAACCGCTCGGGCTTCGCGAGCGAGAGCCCGCGCGCCCGCGCGCCCGCGAGGATCGCCGCGGCGAGCGGGTGCTCGCTCCCCTGCTCGAGGCTCGCGGCCTGCCCGAGCACGTCGTCCTCGCCGAACCCCGGCGCCGCCTCCACCGCCTGGACCTCCGGCCTTCCCTCGGTGAGGGTCCCGGTCTTGTCCACGACGAGCGTGTCGACCCTGGCGAGCGTCTCGAGCGCCTCGGCGTCCCGGATCAGCACGCCCGCCGTCGCGCCGCGACCGGTGCCGACCATGATCGACATCGGCGTCGCGAGCCCGAGCGCGCAGGGGCAGGCGATGATGAGCACCGCGATCGCGTTGACGAGGCCGTGGGCCAGTCTCGGCTCCGGGCCCCAGAGGGCCCAGACCACGAAGGTGGCCGCCGCGACGAGCACGACGATCGGCACGAAGTAGGACGACACGACGTCGGCCAGCCGCTGGATCGGCGCCCGCGTTCGCTGCGCGTCGCTCACCATGCGCACGATCCGCGCGAGGAGCGTGTCGCTCCCCACCCGATCGGCGCGCATGACGAAGCTGCCGGTCCCGTTGACGGTCCCGCCCGTGACCCGGGCGCCCGGCGTCTTCTCGACCGGGATCGACTCCCCCGTGACCATCGACTCGTCGACGGCGCTCGCGCCCTCCAGGACCTCGCCGTCCACCGGCACCTTCTCGCCCGGCCGCACCCGCAGCCGGTCGCCGACCTGCACCGCCTCGAGCGGCACGTCCTCCTCCGTGCCGTCCGGCCGCACGCGGCGCGCGACGCGCGGGGCAAGCCCGAGGAGCGCCCTGATGGCGCTGCTCGTCCGGCTGCGCGCCCGAAGCTCGAGCACCTGGCCGAGGAGGACCAGCGTCACGATGACCGCCGCCGCCTCGAAGTAGACCGCCACCTGGCCGCCGTGCGAGGCGAACCCCTCGGGGAAGAGGCCGGGGGCGACCGTCGCCACGACGCTGTAGCCGTAGGCGGCCCCGGTGCCGAGCCCGATGAGGGTGAACATGTTGAGGGAGCGGCTCACGATCGACCGGTAGGCCCGCTCGAAGAACGGCCAGCCGCCCCAGAGAACGACCGGCGTCGCGAGGACGAGCTGCCCCCACGAGAGGAGGGGCGCCGGCACGGCGCGCCGGAGCGGCTCGCCCGGCAGGAGATCGGCGATCATCAGCAGGACGAAGGGGAGGGTCAGGACGGCGCTCACCCGGAAGCGCCGCGTCATGTCGACGAGTTCGGGGTTCGGCTCCTCGGCGGCCCCGGCCGTGCGCGGCTCGAGCGCCATGCCGCACCGGGGACAGGCGCCTGGCCCGGGCTGACGCACCTCCGGGTGCATCGGGCAGGTGTACTCGGCCCCGCCGGCCGCCGGCGGACGGGCGGCCGGCGGGACCTCGCGCATCTCCCCCCTCGCCTCCGGGGTCTCCTCGGCGAAGCGGCGCGGGTCGGTCCGAAACGCGTCGAGGCAGCCCCGGCTGCAGAAGTGGTAGGTCCGTCCCTCGAACGTCTCCGTGCCGGCGGCCTCCTCGGGGCGGATCGTCATCCCGCAGACCGGGTCGACCACGGTCTGCACGCGGCTCGTGTCCATGTCGCGCATGTCGCCGCCTCCCTGCCGTCGTGTCGCGCCTCGCTCACCCCTCCCCCCTGGGGCGGGTGTAGTCACTCTGCGGCACGTTGGCGGCACCTGTCAACCCCCTCCCGGTGGGGAGGGGATACTCGGCGCCTGGACGGGCGACTGCGACGCCGTAGAGCGGCGAAACGGCGACGCGAGAAGGATTCCGCAGCAGCGGTAACGAGCGGGAAAGGCGTCCCGTCGGATCAGCGGGCGCGGCTTCGCCTCAGGCCGCGACCTCCCTGGGAGGGGTCCCGCCGGGAATCTCGTCGGCACCGTAGCCCTTCGCCCGCAGCGGCTGCCGGGCCGCCTCGTCGGCCAGGTCGCCTGCGTAGCGTCCGTGCCGCGCCTGCCCGCTGGCCTTCGCCCGTGCGCTCGTCCCGCCCGTCCCAGGTCGTGATGCACTCCTCCTGGAGGCCGCGGTTGAGCGTCGCCTCCTCGACGGTCTGCGTACCGGTCAGGAAGTGGAGGCTCGGCGAGCGCAAACGAGCGCCGTCCCTTCCAGTCCTGACCGGGAAGCACCAGGCTGGCCTTGACCACGGTTCCCTCGAGCAGGACCCCGTTGTCGTGCAGCGCCTTGTAGACGGCGGCGAAGATCTTCCCCGTCCAGAAGCCGCACTCCTCGATCGAGTGGTCGCCGGTGCCGAGGAGCTCCGGCTCGATGACCGGCACCAGGCCCTGTGCCTGGCACACCGACGCGTAGCGGGCGAGCGCCCGGGCGTTCTCCTGGATGATCGCCTCGGACACGCGTCCCTCCTGGATCCCGAGCACGGCCCGCCACTTCGCGAAGCGCGCGCCGTCGGCGCGGCACCGAGCGGCGCGCTCGTCCAGGTCGACGAGTCCCTGCGTGTCGGTCTCGCCGGGAAGCAGCGGTTGCGGCTTGTGGCCCATGTCGACCGTGATGCCGGGCATCACGCCGGCCGCGGTGAGCACGTCGGCGAACCGGCAGCCATCGCCGCTCGTCTGGTAGAAGGCCTCGTCGAGGACTGCAGGAGAAAAGTTTCACGCGACGCGGCGCGGCAATCTCACGGCGCGACACGAGCGGGCCCGGCGCGCCGAGCCCGCGCACGGTTGCACGGCGGTCCACTCGGTCACGGGCCGTGCGTCCCACGTGATCGATCGCTGAATCGCCCCTCGAGGATGCACTTGCATCGGACGAGCGAGCTGCTCGTGCAGTCGCGTCGACGTGCCGCTGGCCCCGGGCATCGCGGCCGGCCACTCGTTCGCGCGCTCGGCGCCGAGCCTTCCCGGGTCCGGCTGCGGCTCGATGGACGGGACGATGCGCGAGGCGGGAACGGCGCGCGAAGGCGGTCGTCGGTGCGGGGACCCCGGCTTGAAGAGGTGTGGTGCGAGAGGTGGGACTCGAACCCACAAGGTTTCCCACCAGATTCTAAGTCTGGCGCGTCTACCAGTTCCGCCACTCTCGCACGCGAATACGATCGGCCATTTACGAGGCGCTACCGGCCGGCTCACTCGGTGCGTGTGTTTCCAGGGTGTTGCAACCCGCCATGATGGCGTCGAGCTTCGCAGCCGCCTGTTCTTGCAGAGTCAGGAGCACGTGTGAGTAGGTATCGAGTGTCAAGACGATCGACGCGTGCCCCAACCGTTCGCTCACCACCTTCGGGTTCACGCCGGCAGCCAGCAGCAGGGTAGCGCAGGAGTGCCGAAGGTCGTAGAGGCGGATCGTCTCGGGCAGGCCCGCCGCTTTGGTGACGGCCTTGAACCGGCGTCTCACCGCTCCCTGCTCGTCCAGCGGCTGCCCGTCCTGGTCGGCAAACACAGGGTCGGTCGGCGCCTTGTAGGGCGTGGCCAGGTGCTGGGCCTTGAGCGCCTGCGCCGTATCGAGGGACTGTCAATCGAGCCGTGCCTGCGCTGGCCACCGGAAGAGGCAAGACCCCCCGGGGGTGCCGGCACAGGAGGTAACTCGAACTCGGCGCGCACGGATCTCCGTCAGAATCCAGGTCACCCAGCCTACAGACGTGCTCTACC
>DATCKS010000039.1:0-2083 GCA_036562265.1 Thermodesulfobacteriota bacterium
CGCTCGAGCCGGGCGAGATGCTCGACCTCCCCTGGCGCCACGCGGGCAACCAGGTGCCCTTCGCCGCGCAGGTGGCGTTCGCCTTCCACGAGATGACGCGCAACGGCGCCTTCGGCGACGCGCGGCTCGCCACCGCCGAGGTCGGCGAGGCGATCGTGGCGGCGGCGATCGAGCGGGGGGCCACGTTCCTGCGCGACTTCGTGGGGGCGGCGCCGGAGCCCAGGCCGTGAAGATCCGCGCGATCGAGGCGATCCCGCTCCGGTACGAGATCCCGACCGGCGGCTACGGGAGCGCGCGCGGCCTCGTCACGGCCCGGACGACCTGCCTCGTTCGGATGGAGACCGACGACGGCCTCGTGGGCGTCGGCGAGGCGTTCGGGCCGCCGCGCGTGACGGCGGCCCACGTGGAGGAGCTGGCGCCGATCTTTCTCGGCCAGGACCCCTTCGACCACGAGCGGCTCTTTGGCATCGCCACGAACGGCCGCTACCACTGGGGGCGCACGGGGCTCCACATCGCGGCCCTCTCGGGTCTCGAGACGGCCTGCTGGGACCTCATGGGCAAGGCGGTGCGGCTCCCGGCGGCGAAGCTCATGGGCGGCTTTCACCGGGACGACGTGCGCGCCTACGCCTCGACCGGCTACTTCACGGAGCGGCCCGACGGCTACCGGCGGCTCGTCGAGGCGGCGGCGGCCGAAGGTTTCACGCTCGTCAAGATCAAGTGCGGCCGCGGCATCGCGAGCGACCTCGAGCGGATCGACCTGGTCTACGAGATCGTCGGGAAGGACGCCGGCGTGATGGTGGACCTCAACGGCAACTACACGGCCGACCTGGCGCTCCAGCTCGCCCCCCATCTCGAGGCGAGAGGGGTGCTCTGGCTCGAGGAGCCGGTGCCGCCCGAGGACCTCGACGGCTACGCCCGGCTGCGCGACGCAAGCCGGGTCCCGCTCGCGAGCGGCGAGGCGGACGCGATGCGCGTCGGCTTCCGCGACCTGATCAGCCGCCGGCTCGTCGACGTCGTCCAGCCGGACGTCACCAGCTGCGGCGGCCTCGCAGAGGCGAAGGCGATCGTCCGGATGGCGCAGACCTGGAACATCCGCTTCTCGCCGCACGTCTGGGGCGGGGGGGTGGCGCTCGCGGCGGCGCTGCAGCTCTGCGCGGCGACGCCGCTTCACCCGCACGTCACCAACGAGGCGGCGCCGCTCCTCTTCGAGTACGACCGCGGGGCCAACGCGCTGCGCGACGAGCTGCTCGCCACGCCGATCGAGGTCGTGGGCGACCGGATCCGGATCCCGAAGGGACCGGGCCTCGGTGTAGAGGTCGACTGGCAGGCGGTCGAGCGGTTCCGGATGGACCGCGGGACCTGATTCGCATGGCCCGGGTCTTCGTGGTCGGCGGGACGGGCTTCGTCGGCTCCCACGCGGTGCGGGCCTGCGTTCGCGCGGGCCACGACGTCTGGGTGGCCAGGGAGGGGCTCCGCCCGGGGCTCCTCGACGACGTCGCCGACCGGATCCGCCTCGTCCCCGGCAACCTCCTCGTCTGGTCGGAGCTGCTCGAAGGGCTCGAGACGAGCCGGCCCGACGTCGTCGTGTGCTGCGCCGCCTTCGGCGCGGGCGACGCGGGCCTGCTGGTTTCGGCCGCCCGCCACCCGGCGCGCGCGGTCGAGGTGAACGTCCTCGGGTTCACGAACCTTCTCGACGCGATGCGGCAGCTCGGCCTTACGCGCCTGGTCTGGACGAGCTCGAGCGTCGTCTTCGGTCCGGCGTCGGCGTACGCGGCCGAACCGGTCGACGAGGAGGCGCCGGCCGCGCCGGCCACGGTCTACGGCGCCACGAAGGCGATGGCGGAGTTCATGGCGCGGTACTACCGGCGCGAGCACGGCCTCGAGAGCGTCGCCCTCAGGCTGCCCTTGGTCTACGGGCCGGGCCGCTGGTACGTCGGGCAGGCCACGGCGCTCCACCGGCTCTTCGTCGCGGCGGCGAGCCGGCAGCCGGCGCGGATCGCGGCGCCGCCCGAGCCGGCCGACCTGCTCTACGCGCCGGACGCCGGCCGCGCGATCGAGGCGTGCGTCTCGGCCCGGACGCTCC
>DATCKS010000046.1:0-3416 GCA_036562265.1 Thermodesulfobacteriota bacterium
GTCACGTGGTACGTCGCCACGAGGCGGACGGCCATCCCCCAGACGACCATCCCCCACCCGCCCCAGAGGTAGAAGCCGACGGCCAGGGGGATCGAGAAGGTCCAGTACCAGCGCTCGAGCCACCGGAGGTAGGGATCGGCCGCGATGTCGGCCGCGTACTTGCGCCGCCGCTCGTCGAGTTCCGACTCCGGCACGGCGACGAAGATCCAGCCCATGTGGGCCCAGAAGAAGCCCCGCGTCGAGTCGTGCGGGTCGCCCGGACCGTCCGAGTACTGGTGGTGGCGGCGGTGGTTGGCCACCCAGGACACCGGCCCCCCCTCGAGCGCGAGGGCGCCGAGGGTGGCGAGCGCGTAGGCGAGCGGGCGTCGCGCGACGAACGACTTGTGCGTGAGCAGCCGGTGGTAGCCGACGCAGATGCCGAGTCCCCCCGCCAGCGCGTGGAGCGCCACGGCGACGGCGAGGTTGGTCCAGGTGAACGTGAAGGGCGCGAGCAGCACGCCGAGGTGCACCGGCGCGAGGAACGCGAAGTGGCTCCAGTTGAACGAGCCGCGAGCCATCGGGATTGCGCGTTGAGAGACGGCCACAGAGGTCCTTTCGTCCAGGTCGTGCGTGCCACGGGGTGCGGACCAGGGGGCGGGCCGCGAATCCGAGGAACTCCCGGAAGGAGCCGCGAGAGTAGTCGTCGGGGGGGCGCGAGTCAACCCCAATCGTTCGCGGGGTCGAGGGAGGAGCCCCGACACCGCGGAATCGTGGCGATTTCGGGGCCGGTATCCCGGACGGGACGGACGTTACGCGGGATCGGGCGTCCGGTCGCGGAGCAGACGGAGGAGGTCCGGCGTGCAGCGACGGCCGGCCGGGTGCGTCCGATCGCACCGCGCCTCGCCGCGGTCGATCCGCGCCCGGACCTCGGCGAGCCGCGCGGGGGTGAGGTCGCCGCGCGCGACGCCGAAGCAGTAGCAGACGAGCGCGGCGTCGTCGGTCCGCTTGGGGTGGCCGAGGCTCCGCAGCGCGTCGGCCGGCACCGAGCGGCCGAGGGCGTCGAAGTAGCCGACGGGGCAGCCGGGCGCGGCACAGAAGGCGACGTCGCTGCCGAGGCCGGCTCGCGCGTCGGGCGCCACGAGCGCCTCGACGGTGACCGCCTCGACGCGCACTCCGGAGCGGCCGCAGGTCGGACAGCGGCTCGCGCCCTGCGGCTCGGCCTCGCTCGTGAAGGCCTTGGACATGACCTCCCGAGCGTAGCGCGCGCCGGCTCGCGGTACCGGGCGAGGTAGACTCCGTCTCGCCCATGCTCGCCGCCGTCGCACACGGGACGCTCCTCGCCTTCGGGCTCATCCTGCCGCTCGGCCCCCAGAACGCCTTCGTGATCAGCCAGGGCGCGAGGCAGCCGCGGCTCGCCCGGGCGCTGCCGATCGTCGTCGCCGCCGCGTTCTGCGACACGCTCCTCATCCTCCTCGCCGTCCTCGGCGTGTCGCTCGTGGTCCTCACGGTCCCCGGCGTCCGGACGGCGCTCGTCGGCGCCGGCGTGGCCTTTCTCGCCGTGGTGGGATGGCTCACCTGGCGAAGCGACCCGACCGACAAGCCCGACGCCGCCACCGAGGCGTGGCCGCGGAGGCGGCAGGTCCTCTTCGCCGTCTCGGTGTCGCTCCTCAACCCGCACGCCATTCTCGACACGGTGGCGGTCATCGGGACGAGCAGCCTCGCCTACGAGGGGGGCGCGAGGGCGGCCTTCACGGCCGGATGCGTGGGCGTCTCGTGGGCGTGGTTCCTCGCCCTCGCGGCGGCCGGTCGCCTGGCCGGCCGCGTCCCGGCCGCGCGCCGGATCCCGGGACGGGCGTCGGCGGTCATCATGTGGGCGACGGCGCTCTATCTGGCCGGCCGGCTCCTGCCATGAGGAGGCCCGGCGCCGCCGCCGTCTGGTGGGGGGCCGCCTTCGGTGCGGCCGTCGCCGCGCGGCTCCTCCCGCCGGCGGCCGGGCTCACGTCCGCGGGGCAGGCCGTCCTCGGGGTCGCGCTCGGGGGGATGCTCCTCTGGATGACGGAGGCGCTGCCGCTCGGCGTCACGGCGATCCTCGTCCTGGGACTCCTCGGCACGGTGCCGGGCCTCGCGCCGACCGAGGCGTTCGTCGGGTTCGCCTCGCCGGTCGTCTTCTTCCTCGTCGGGGCGCTGGCGCTCGGCCTCGCGGTGGAGCGGACCGGCCTGGCCGCCCGGGCGGCGCGGCGGCTCCTCGCCGGCTCGCGCGGCAAGCCGGCCCGCCTCTACGCGCACATGCTGGCCGGCTTCGCGCCGCTCGCCCTCCTCCTGCCGTCGGCCATCACCCGCAACGCCATCCTCGTGCCGGCCTACCGCGACGCCCTCGCGGCGATGGGCGCCGGGCCGCGGGCCGGCCGGGCGGTGATGCTCGCCCTCGCCGTCCTCAACACGCTCGCCTCCTCCGCCCTCCTCACCGGCGGCGTCAGCTCGATCGCGACGGCCACGCTCCTCGGCGGCTTCACCTGGACCTCCTGGTTCGCCCTCATGGCGGTCCCCTACTACACCCTCATCGCGCTCGGCGGGCTCGTCCTCTACCGGCTCCTCGGCCCCTTCGAGCCCGGACACGGCCGGCCGCCGGCCGACGAGGGGCCGGCGCCGCCGCTCACGGGAGCCGAGCGCCGGACCCTCGCCATCCTGGCCCTCACGTCGCTCCTCTGGCTCACCGACGCGATCCACGGGCTCTCGCCCGCGGTGCCGGCCCTCCTCGGCGCCTCGCTCGTCCTCGCGCCCGGCATCGGCGTCCTCGAGTGGCAGGCGTTCGAGTCGCGCCTCTCGTGGGGGCTCCTCCTCACCGTCGGCGCGTCGCTCTCGCTCGCCCGCGCCCTCGAGACGACCGGCGCGGCCGACTGGCTCGCCGGGCTCGCCACCCGGGGCCTCGGCGCCGCCGATCTGCCGCCGGCCGCGTTCCTGGCGGCGCTCGTGACCGCCGTCGCGGTCGTCCACCTCGGCATCACGAACCTCCCCGCCTGCATCGCCCTGCTCGTGCCGGTCGGCTCGACGGTGGGGGCGGCCGCCGGGTTGAACCCGGTGGTCTGCGGACTCGTGGTGGCGATCACGGTGGACACGGTCATCCTCTACCCGGTCCAGACCGCGTCGAGCCTCCTGGCCTACGAGTCGGGGATGTTCCGGGCGGGGGACGTGCGGCGGTTCGGCGTGATGCTCTGGCTCGTGACGATCGCCGTGGTGATCGGCGTGGCGGTCCCCTGGTGGACCCTCATGGGCCTGCCGCTCGCGCGGCCCTGATCCGCCGGGCAGGTCGTCCGGCGCCGTCGCCGTTACGGGAGGCGTTGCTCCGTGATGGCGGCCTTCGCCCTGGCCTCGAGGTCGGGCGGGATCGTCGCGAGGCCGTGCTTCTCCTTCGCGTGCTGCGCGGCGTGGCGCATGAC
>DATCKS010000058.1:0-2030 GCA_036562265.1 Thermodesulfobacteriota bacterium
GGAGCGGCCCGCCGAGGCGCGGCAGGAGGGCGGCGGCCTCGACGTCGCGAACGGGCTCGCCGGGCTCAAGCGGAGCCTCTTCAGGATGGCGGGCGACAGGGCGAAGGACGCCGCCGCGAAGACGCTCGATCAGACGCCCGACAAGCCGATCCTCGACGCGGTCTACGAGATCACCTCGATCGGGGTCGAGCCCGTGTCGGACGGCGTGTTCGAGCTCGGCCCCGAGTACAGGCTCAAGTCCCGCAAGTAGGTCGGCGGCCGGCGCGCCCCGCGCCGGCCGCGGCCTCCCCCCGACCTCCCGCGGGACCCGGCGGGTCCCGCGGCCGCCCGATCCTCACCCGATCCCGCAATCGCGACCGAATCGGTACGTCATCCGTGATCCGCCCCCCCTAGGCTCGTCCGCCGACGGCTCTGCGAGCCGAGGACACCGGAGGACGATCGTGTCGCGTACCGGGCTTCTCGTTCTCGTGGCGGCGATGCTCGGCTTCGGCGGCTGCGGCGGCGGGGGCGGCGGAGGCGGCGGCCTCTCGGAACCGCCGGCCGACGTGCACGGCATCTGGACGATCACCGAGACGATGGGGGAGAACTCCTGCGGGAAGACGGTCGGCCTCGAGGAGGTCTATGACGTCTCCATCGTACAGACCCCCGGCGCCTCGACGTTCGAGCTCACCGTGCTCGATCGGAGGACCCTCTCGGCATCCCCTCCATCGGCTCGATCGACGGCAACACGATCGCCTGGACCTGGTCGTTCTTCGAGGGCTCCAGCGTGACCAGCGCCCAGTACACCGCCACGGTCGACGGCGACAGCCTGAGCGGCAGCTCCACCTGGAGCTGGACCAACGGCGTAGTCTCCTGCGCGGGGACGACGACCGTCACGGGGGCGCGTTGAGCGCCGCCCCGGCCTCGATCCCCCGCTGGTCGATCGCCAGCGCTCCGGGAGGGCAGACCATGCAGACCATGACGTTGCGGCCCCTGGCGATGGTCCTGTGCGCGGCCCTCCTCGCCGCCTGCGGCGGAGGAGGAGGCGGCGGCGCGTCACCCGCCACGCCGGGGTCGCCCGAGGGGCCGCCTCCGGTGCGGTTCGCCTACGTCGCGAATACCGGGGACGACACCGTCTCCGTCCTGGCCCTCGACCCTGCGACAGGGGTCTTGCGGCACCAGGGCTACGTCCACGTAGGTGTCGGCGCCTGGCCGCGGCAGGTGGTCCTGCACCCCACCAGGCCGCTCGCCTTCGTGGTCAATCAGGACGCCGGGGCGATCTCGAGCTACGCGCTCGACGACGTGAGCGGCGCGCCGACGCCGATCGGCTCGCCGGTCGACACCGGCGGCGACCCGATCGCGGCGGCGGTCCACCCATCGGGGCAGTTCGTCTACGCGGTGACCGACGAGGAGGTGATCCTCGCCTTCCGCGTGGACGCATCGGGGGCCCTCGAGCCGCTCGGGACTCCGCTCGCGACGGGGCCCGGCGCGGCGTCGGTCGTGGTCCATCCCTCGGGACGGTTCGCCTACACCACGAACTCGAGCGGCAACACCCTCTCCGCGTTCGCCATCGACCCGTCCACCGGCGCCCTGGCGAGCGCCGGGACGTTTGGCACCCCGTCGGGGAACCTCGCGGCGATGGCGATCGATCCGGAAGGCCGGCTCGCCGCCGTGACGAACGGCGGCGCGCAGAGCGTCACCTTCTTCGAGATCGACCAGACGACCGGCGCGCTGACCGAGGTCACGACGATCCTGGGTCCCTCACGGACCTCCGGCGTCGCCATCCACCCATCGGGTCGCTTCGTCTACGTCGGCAACCCGACGACGGACGCGGTCGCGGCGTTCGAGGTCGACCTCTCGGCCGGAACGGTGAGTCCCATCGACGCCGACCCGGTCGCGCCGGGCGTGCAAGGCTTTCCCGCCGGGACGGAGCCGCTCGACCTCGCCGTGGATCCGACCGGGCTCGCCCTGTACGTCACGGACCTGAACGACTGGTCGATCACCGCGTACGCCATCGATCCCGCCTCGGGCGCGCTGACGTCCCTCGGGAC
>DATCKS010000063.1:0-2382 GCA_036562265.1 Thermodesulfobacteriota bacterium
CCGGGGGGATGATGCCCGACATGGCGGCGATGATGGCGCGGATGTCGGAGCTGCAGAAGCGGATGTCCGAGCTGATGCGCGCGCCGCAGTAAACGGGAGGGCCGCCGCCCCTGGGCTCGCCGCGGCGGCCGACACGCTGAACTGGAAGCACCGCCTCGGCCGCCGGGCCCGCCGCGCGTGAGGGCGGCCGGATGCCCGCGGGTGAGGCAGCCGCGCCCCAATCGGGGCGCGGCTGTCCCAGGTGACGTACGCCCACCCGTCCGAACTGCGCGATCTGGCGAGGCGGCCGCTCGTTTCGTCGTTGGCCTCTTGCTTGCACGCGGTATGCGCCTCGGGACGGCGCCGCCCGACCCCTTCTCGAGGGGCCTTCCACCTGCCAGGAGCCGGCACAGGGCCCTGAGACGTGAGCGCGCGCCGGAGGACGACGGACAGCGGGGCGCGCGTGACAGCGCTCGAAACCCATCGCACACCGAGGCAGATGCCGGGGCGGATCCTCGCCCTCATGCTGCTGCGGGTGCTCGTCATCCTGGGCGGATGCGCCTGGTACGCGCTCGCGTGGCCGGGCCTTGCGGAGCCTCGCCTCGTGGCGGCGATCCTCGTCGCCGTCCTCGCCTACGGCCTGTTCCTTCTCAGGCTCCTCTGGCACGCGCCGGAGCGGGCCCTCAGGTGGAACGGCCTGGTGACGGTCCTCGACATCGCCGCGGCGCTGGCGCTCGTGGCCTCCACGGGCGGCGCGCGGAGCGACTTCTTCCTGGCGATCTACCTGATCGTCGCGATCCAGGCGTACTACTACGGCCTGCGCCGCGGCCTCGTCGTGGCCGTCGGGGCCGCGGTGCTCTACCTCGCCGTCGTCCGGCCGACCGTCGAGTCGTCGGCCTGGCCCGACTACCTCCTCCGCGCCGGCATGGTCGTCGTGACCGCCGTCTGCCTGGGGGCGCTGGCCGAGGCGGAGCGGCGGGAACAGGAGACGATCCGGTCGCTCAACCGGCGGCTCGAGGCGCAGCGCCGGGAGGTGAGGGCGATCCTCGACGGCCTTCGCGACGGCGTCGTGGCGCTCGACCGCAAGCGGCGGGTCGTCGGCTGGAATCGCGTCATGGCCGAGCGCTTCGGGCTCTCGGAGGCGCAGGCGCACGGCCAGCCGATCACCCGGATTCTCCCGCAGCTTCGCGACGGCGGCCGCGCCGAGCCGGCCGGTAGCCGCGCAACCGGCGATCCGGCGGAGCGGGTGGTTCACGTCGGGCCGACGGGCGAGCCGATGATCCTGAACATCCGCGCGAGTCCCGTCGCGAACGACGGGGGCGACCACGACGCGGCCGCCGTGCTCCTGATCGAGGACGCGACCGAGCGGGTCGCCCTCGAGCAGGCCGCCCGGCGGGCCGAGACGCTGGCCGCGATCGGCGCGCTGGCGACCGGGATCGCCCACGAGATCAACAACCCGATCGGCATCGCGACCGCGCGCATCGAGCTCATGCTCGAGGATGCCGACGGCCTCGGTCTCGCCCCTTCGGTCCGGGAGGACCTTGGTGTCGTGCGCCAGCAGCTCCTCCGTGCCGCGCGCGTCGCGCGGGGACTCCTCTCGCTCACCCGCCGGGGCTCCGGCCGCACGGTCGAGGTCGACCTCAACACGGTGGTCCAGGAAACGCTCCTGCTCGTCGGCCGGCAGGTCCGGGACGAGGGGATCCGGCTGACGTCGCGCCTCGCGCCCGACCTGCCGTCCGTCCCCGGCGACAGTAGCCAGCTTGCGCAGGCGCTCCTCAGCCTCGTCGACAACGCGCGGGAGGCGATCACCCCGCCGGGCGAGATCGCCGTCGAGACCGGGCCCGACCCGGAGCGGTCCGGATGGATCTACCTCCGGGTCCGCGACACCGGGAGGGGGATCCCGCCGGAGCGCCACCAGGCGATCTTCGATCCGCTCTATACGACCAAGCCGGCCGGCACCGGGCTCGGCCTGGCCGTCACGGCGGCCATCGTCCGCGAGCACGGGGGCGAGATCTCGGTCGAGAGCCGAGACGGGGAGGGGACGACCTTCACGGTGCGTTTGCCCTCGGGCCGTCCGGACGCGTAGGCGCCGCGCGGCGGACGCCCGCTACGGGGCCGCGATCGAGCGGCAGGTCGCGAACGAGCCGCTCACGTGAGCCACGACGGGCAACCCGGACGAGCCGGCGCGGCGTCGCGCGGAGGTGGCCCGATCGCCGCCGGACCGCCGGCGTCGCGAAGGGAGGGACTCGTGGGTCGCCATCCTCACCGGGGCCGGGCTCATCGCCCTCGAGGTGCGCGCGATCGGCCTTCGGTGGTGCGTGCTCGGCAAGGGGATCGGCGTCGCCGCGAAGCTTGCCGTCCTGCTCCTCGTCCCGTTCTTCTGGGAGATCCGGGTGCCGCTCC
>DATCKS010000075.1:0-1597 GCA_036562265.1 Thermodesulfobacteriota bacterium
GCTCATGCCGGCCGCGGCCCGGTCGTATCCCCGCGCGAAGTCCCCCTCGGCCCGCTCGATCTTGATGACGCGCGCCCCGCCGTCGGCCAGCCGGCACGAGGCGAACGGCGCCGCGACCGCCTGCTCGAGCGCCACGACGAGGATCCCGTCGAGCGCGCCCATCTCAGTAGGACCTGGGAAGGCCGAGGACGTGCTCGCCGATGTAGGCGAGGATCAGGTTGGTCGAGATCGGCGCCACCTGGTAGAGCCGCGTCTCGCGGAACTTCCGCTCCACGTCGTACTCCTCGGCGAAGCCGAAGCCGCCGTGCGTCTGCAGGCAGGTGTCGGCCGCGGCCCAGGAGGCTTCCGACGCGAGCAGCTTCGCCATGTTCGCCTCCTTGCCGCACGGCTCGCCCGCGTCGTAGAGCGCCGCCGCGCGCTGGACCATGAGGTCCGCCGCCTCGGTCTGCGCGTAGACGCGGGCGAGCGGGAACTGGATCCCCTGGTTCTGGCCGATGGGGCGGCCGAAGACGACCCGCTCGCGGGCGTAGGCGGTCGCCTTCCGGATGAACCACCGGGCGTCGCCGATGCACTCGGCGGCGATGAGGATCCGCTCGGCGTTCATCCCGTCGAGGATGTACCGGAACCCCTGGCCCTCTTCGCCGATGAGGTTCTCGGCCGGGACGCGGAGGTCGTCGAAGAAAACCTCCGTCGTGGCGTGGTTGAGCATCGTCCGGATCGGCCGGATCGTGAGCCCGCGGCCGCGCGCCTCGCGCATGTCGACCAGGAAGACCGACAGCCCCTCCGTCCGCTTCGCCGCCTGCTCCTTCGGCGTCGTCCGCGCGAGGAGGAGCATCAGGTCCGAGTGCTCGGCGCGGGAGATGAAGACCTTCTGGCCCCGGACGACGTAGTGATCTCCCTCGCGGACCGCGGTCGTGCGGATGCTCAGCGTGTCCGTGCCGCTCGTTGGCTCGGTCACGCCGAACGCCTGGAGCCGGAGTTCCCCCCTGGCGATGGCCGGCAGCCAGCGGCGCTTCTGCGCCTCGCTGCCGTGACGCAGGAGCGTCCCCATCGTGTACATCTGCGCGTGGCACGCGGCGCCGTTGCCGCCGCTCGCGTGGATCTCCTCGAGGATGGCGGCCGCCGCGGCGAGCGGCAGCCCGCTGCCGCCGTACGCCTCCGGGATGAGGGCGCCGAGGAAGCCGGCCTCCGTCAGTGCCTTCACGAACGCCTCGGGGTAGGCGCGGCGGCGGTCGAGGTCGCGCCAGTACTCGCCCGGGAAGCGCGCGCAGAGCGCCCGCACCGCCTCGCGGATCTGTCGGATCGCGTCGTCGGACATGCATGGATCTTAGCCGAAGCGGCGTGCCATCCACAAGCGCGATGAGTGGCATACGAGCTATAACAACTCGGCATGGATCTCAGGAAACTTCGCTACTTCGTCCACGTCGCCGAGCTCGGTGGCTTCGGCAGGGCCGCGCGGTCACTCGGGGTGGCGCAGCCGGCCCTCAGCCGTCACGTTCGCGATCTCGAGCGCGAACTCGGCGTGAGGCTACTCCACCGGAACGGCCGAGGCGTACTCCTGACCGACGCCGGCATGCACCTGCTACCCCGAGCGAAG
>DATCKS010000094.1:0-12349 GCA_036562265.1 Thermodesulfobacteriota bacterium
CCGCGCCGCCGCCGAGCTTCTGCGGGTCTGCCGGCGCGGGGGGAAGATCGGCCTCGCCAACTGGACGCCGCAGGGCTTCGTCGGCCAGCTCTTCGCGACCATCGCCGCGTACGTGCCGCCCCCGGCCGGCGCGAGGTCGCCTCTGCTCTGGGGAACCCCGGGGCGGATCGCCGAGCTCTTCGAGGCGCACGCGGCCTCCGTCGCGTCGGCGCACCGGACGTTCGTCTTCCGCTATCGGTCGCCGGCGCACTGGCTCGAGGTCTTCCGGAGCTGCTACGGGCCGCTCGTCAAGACGTTCGCGGGGCTCGACCCCGATACCCGATCCGCGCTCGAGTGCGACCTCCTCGCGCTCGTCGCCAGGTTCGACCGCTCGGGGGACGGCTCCATGGTCGTGCCCGCCGAGTACCTCGAAGTCGTGATCACCCGCCGCTAGCGCGGGCCGCCGACGTCACGCCAGGGAGCGCGGCGGCGCCGGGCGGCCCGGCGCCGCGCGCTCGCCGGCCGGTAGCGCGCCCGGCGGTCGGCCCGTCTTCCGGGCGTTCGGCTCCACGGGGAGGTCCAGGAACAGGCCAGCGGAGGGGCCGGTCAGCGGTCGGCCAGCGCGAGCTTCGCGCCGAGTGCGCCGAATGCGCAGGCAAACGCCCGGCGCATCCAGGCGAGCACCCGCGGCCGCGTGATGACCTGGTGCCGGATCGAGGCGGCGAAGACGCCGTAGACGACGAAGACGGCGAAGGTGAGGAGCATGAAGACCGCGGAGAGCTCGAGCATGCGCGAGACCGGCGCGGGGTCGGCGGCGCTCACGAACTGCGGCAGGAAGGCCAGGAAGAAGACCGACAGCTTCGGGTTGAGGATGTTGATCAGGATGGCCGAGACGACGACCCGAGCGGCCGAGTCGGCGCCGACCTCCCGCTCCACCCCGAGCACGCCCCGGTCGCGCAGCGTGCTCACGGCCATGTAGAGGAGGTAGGCCACCCCCAGGTACTTGAGGGTCTGGAAGGCGAGCGCGCTGGCGTGCAGGAGCGCCGCGAGCCCGAGGATCGCCGCGGCCATGTGCGGCACGATGCCGAGCGTGCAGCCGAACGCGGCGACCACGCTCGCGCGGGCGCCGCGCGAGAGGCCGGCCGCGAGCGTGTAGAGGACGCCCGGGCCTGGCGAGACGACGACGACGAGCGACGTGATCAGGAAGTCGATCCCCATGTCCCCCTGGTCCCCCTCGATGGTGCGGCACTTCCGTACCGCGCGTTCCGGCCGGGTGCGCCGCCGGTCAGGGACGCCCGCTCAATCCGTAGACGCCGGTTCGGACCCCGACAGCGACGCCATCGTGTCGGGATAGGCGAAGATGCCCGGTGAGCCGCCCGTGTGGATCCACACCACGCTGTCGCCCCGCCGGACGCGGCCTCGACGCGCGAGACCGATCAACCCCGCCATCGCCTTCCCCGTATAGACCGGATCGAGCGCGAGCGCCTCGGTGCGAGCCGCAAGCCGGATCGCTTCGCCCGTTGCCGCGTCGGGAACGCCGTACGCACCGGCGCTCCACTCGCTCGAGACCTCCACGCGGTCGTCCCGCCAGCGATCCTGGACCCGCAAGAGCGACGCCGCCTCGCGCCCTATCCGGCACACGTCGGCCTTCACGCGTTCGGGCTGGGCGTCCACGTCGATGCCGATGACCCGGGCCGGATGCCCGAGCGCGAGCAGGCCGGCCAGCACCCCCCCTTGCGTGCCTCCGCTGCCGGTCGCGTGGACGATCCAGCTCACACCCGGACGCTCGCGAACGATCTCCGCTGCCGCCAGCGCGTAGCCCATCGCGCCCCGTGCGTCCGAGGCGCCGTACGGCACGAGATAGGGGCGCCGGCCGGCCGCCTTCAGGTCGTGCACGAGGGCTCGAAGGCGTCCGTTCCGGTCCTCGTCCCAGGGGATGTCGTGGACGATCGCGCCGAAGAGCCGGTCGAGGAGGATGTTGCCGGTACGCTCGTACGCCGGCTCGGTGCGGGGCACACGGCCTCGCATGATCCCGAGGTGGCACTCCAACCCGAGCTTCGCACAGGCGGCCGCGACCTGCCGCGCCGTGTTCGACTGGACGACCCCGCCGCACACGACGCAATCGGCGCCCTCCACCAGGGCGGCGGCGAGGTCGAACTCGAGCTTGCGCGCCTTGTTGCCGCCGAGACCAAGCCCCGTGCAGTCCTCGCGCTTGACCCACAGGGATTCGAGGCCGAGGTGGGCGGCGAGCCTCGGCATCGGCTCGAGAGGCGTCGGCAGGTGAGCGAGGCGAACGCGGGGAAGCTCCCGGATCGGGGCCAGCGGATCGCTCATCGCGTCACCGCCGCCACCGGATCACTCCCACTCGATGGTCGCCGGAGGCTTGCTGCTGATGTCGTAGACGACCTGGTTGACCCCGCGCACCTCGTTGATGATCCGCCGGCTGATCGTCGCGAGGAGGTCGTAGGGCAACCTCGCCCAGTCGGCCGTCATCCCGTCGACGCTCGTGACGGCGCGAACGCAGATGGTGTCCTCGTACGTCCGGCCGTCCCCCATCACCCCGACCGACTTGACCGGCAGGAGGACGGCGAAGGCCTGCCAGAGGCTGTCGTAGAGCCCGGCGGCCCGGATCTCCTCGTCGACGATGGCGTCGGCCGCGCGCAGGATCTCGAGCCGCGGTCCGGTGACCGCGCCGAGGAGCCGGATGGCGAGCCCCGGCCCGGGGAACGGGTGGCGCCCCACGACCGTCTCCGGCAGCCCCAGCTCGCGCCCGAGCTGGCGCACCTCGTCCTTGAAGAGCTCGCGCAGCGGCTCGAGGAGCGTGAGCCCCATCTTCTCGGGGAGGCCCCCCACGTTGTGGTGGCTCTTGATCGTCGCCGCCGGGCCCCGGTGCGTCGCGCTCTCGATGACGTCGGGGTACACCGTCCCCTGGCCGAGGAACGTGAAGCGGCCGCCGGCCGCCGCGAGCCGCTCCGCCTCCTCCTCGAACACCGCGATGAACTCCCGCCCGATCAGCTTGCGCTTCTGCTCCGGGTCGGTCACCCCCTCGAGCGCGGCGAGGAACCGGACGGCGGCGTCGACCACGACGACGTCGGCCCCGAGCCACTCGCGGAAGACCCCCGTGACCTGCTCGGCCTCGCCCCGGCGCAGCAGGCCGTTGTCGACGAACACGCAGGTGAGCTGCCGCCCGATGGCCCGGTGGATCAGCGCCGCGGCGACGGACGAGTCGACGCCGCCCGAGAGACCGAGGAGCACCCGCTCGCGCCCCACCCGCTCGCGGATGCGGGCCGTCTCCGACTCGAGGAACGACGCCATCGTCCAGAGCCTGCGGCAGCCGCAGACGCGCACGAGGAAGTGCTCGATCATCCGACGGCCGTCGGGCGTGTGGACCACCTCCGGGTGGAACTGCACCGCGTAGAGGCCGCGCGCCGGCGCCTCGAAGGCCGCGTAGGGCGAGCTGGCCGTGCGGGCCGAGGCGCGGAAGCCTGACGGCAGCCGCTCGATCCGGTCGCCGTGGCTCATCCAGACCGGCATGTCGGCCGGCAGGCCGGCGAAGAGCGGTGACTCGGCGTTCGTCACCTCGATGCGGGCCGGCCCGAACTCGCGCCGGTCGGAGCGCTCGACGGCCCCTCCGTGGTGCCGCGCCATGAGCTGCGCGCCGTAGCAGATGCCGAGGATCGGCACGCCGGCCTGCTCGAAGAAGCCCTGCGGGAGATCCGGCGCGCCGGCGTCGTAGACCGACGCGGGACCGCCCGAGAGGATGATCCCCTTCGGAGCGAAGCGGCGGACGAAGTCGAGCCCCACGTCGAACGGATGGATCTCGCAGTAGACGTGCGCCTCCCGGACGCGGCGCGCGATGAGCTGCGTGTACTGCGAGCCGAAGTCGAGGATGAGGATCCGCTCGGCGTGTGCGTCGACGTTACTCGACACGGTAGTTGGGCGCCTCCTTGGTGATGATGACGTCGTGGACGTGGCTCTCGCGCAGGCCGGCCGCCGTGATCCGGGTGAACCGCGCCTTCTTGCGCAGCTCCTCGATCGTGCGGGTGCCGCAGTAGCCCATGCCGGCCCTGAGCCCTCCCGTGAGCTGGTAGAGCTGCGCCGCGAGCGGCCCCCGGTAGGGGACCCGCCCCTCGATCCCCTCCGGCACGAGCTTCACGTCGGCCTCGGGGTCGCCGACCACGTCGCGCTGGCCGTAGCGATCGGCGCTCCCGGCCTTCATCGCCTCGAGGGAGCCCATACCCCGGTAGACCTTGTAGGTGCGGCCCTGGTAGAGGACCGTCTCGCCCGGGCTCTCGTCGGTGCCGGCCAGGAGCGAGCCGATCATCACCGAGGAGGCGCCGGCCGCGATGGCCTTCGGGATGTCGCCGGAGTACTTGATGCCGCCGTCGGCGATGATCGGGATGCCGGCCCGGTCGGCCACCTCGGCGCACCGCGCGATGGCCGAGAGCTGCGGCACGCCGACGCCGGCCACGACGCGCGTCGTGCAGATGGAGCCCGGCCCGATGCCGACCTTGACGGCGTCGACGCCGGCCTTGATGAGCGCCTCGGTCCCCTCCGCGGTGGCGACGTTGCCCGCGATCAGCTCCACGTTCGGGAAGTTCTTCCGGGTCGAGCGGACCGCGTCGATGACCCCCTTCGAGTGCCCGTGCGCCGTGTCGATGACGATGACGTCGCAGCCGGCCTTCACGAGGGCGTCGATGCGGGCCTCGCGGTCCGGGGTCACGCCGACGGCGGCGCCGACGCGCAGCCGGCCGAGACTGTCCTTGCAGGCGTTGGGGTACTTCTGGATCTTCTCGATGTCCTTGATCGTGATGAGCCCCTTGAGGCGCCCCCGGTCGTCGACGACCAGGAGCTTCTCGATGCGGTGCTCGTGCAGGCTCTCCTTGGCCTTCTCGAGGGTCGTCCCGGGCGGCACCGTCACCAGGTTCCGCTTGGTCATCACGTTGGCGATCGGCTGGTCGACGTCGCGCACGAACCGGAGGTCGCGGTTGGTGAGGATGCCGACCACCTCGCCGTCCTCGTTGGTGATCGGGACGCCGGAGATCCGGTAGCGGCGCATGAGCTCGAGCGCCTCCGAGATCTTCTGGTCGGGGCGCATCGTGATCGGGTCGACGATCATGCCGCTCTCGGACTTCTTGACCTTGTCGATCTCGAGCGCCTGCGCCTCGATGGAGAGGTTCTTGTGGATGATCCCGATGCCGCCCGCCTGGGCCATGGCGATGGCCGTCCGCGCCTCGGTGACGGTGTCCATGGCCGCGGAGACGAGCGGAATGTTGAGGCGGATGTTGCGCGTCAGGTACGTCGACAGGTCGGCGTCGCGGGGCAGGAAGTCGGAGTATCCCGGAAGCAGCAACACGTCGTCGAAGGTGAGGCTGTCTACCGGACGATCGTCGAGCATCGGCGGACTCCAGTGCCGTGGGGCGCGTGTTCCAGGCGGGGACTACAGGTTGCGAGTTGGCCGATGGTAGCCCCCAAGGTCTTGGGCTGTCAACGCCCGCGGCCGGCGTCGGGGGGCGGATCGAAGCTCGTCAGGCAGATCCCCTCGAGGAGACCGCCGTCGACCACGGTAACGGTGTTTGCGCGGAGGCGGTCCATGACGGCAAGGAGGATCACGAGGCCGGGCACGACCAGGTCCTCGCGCCCAGGCTCGAGGCCCGGCAGGGCGAGGCGCCGCGCGGCCGGCATCGCCGTGAGCTGGTCGAGGCGCGCCTCGAGCGAGGCGCGCGACAGGCGGTGGCCGTCGATCCGTGCCCGGTCGTACGTGGCGAGCCCGAGGTCCATCGCGGCAAACGTCGTGATGGCGCCGGCCGTCCCCACGAGCGGCCTCGAACGGCCGGTCTCGCCCACCCTCGCGAGCACCGGGTCGAGCGACGCCGCGAGCGCCGCCTCCACGGCCGCCGCCATCGCGACCATCTCGTGCGTCGCCGGGGGATCGCTTGCGAGGAAGCGCTCGACCAGCCGGACCGTGCCGATCGGGATCGAGGGCCCCTCGGCGTGCCACGCATCGCCGCGCCGCTCGGCGAGGAGCACCTCCGTGCTGCCGCCTCCGAGGTCGACGATCGCGAGGCGGTCCGGCACGCCGCCCGGCAACCGCTCGAGCGACCAGCGAATGCCGCGCAGGGCGAGCGCCGCCTCCTCCTCGCCCGAGATCACCTCGAGGTCGAGCCCGGCCGCCTCGCGCACGCGCTCGACGACGCGCCGGCCGTTCGGCGCCTCGCGGGTGGCCGAGGTGGCGACCGCCCGCCAGGCGACGGCCCCCGCCTCGCGCGCCGCCCGCACGAAGTCGGCCACCGCGGTCACGGTCCGCTCGATGGCGTCCTCGGCCAGCCCGGCCGGCGTCGCGCCGCCGCCGAGCCGGGTGATGCGCAGGGCGTAGTGGAGCGGTTCGAGGCGGCCGCCCGGCGCGAGGCGGGCCACCAGGAGGCGGACGGTGTTGGTCCCGACGTCGAGGGCGGCGACGATCATCCGCGGCGGCCCGCGGAGGCGCTCACGAGGCCTGGGGCGGGGGGGCGACTCGTACGATCTCGCGGAAGGCGTCCTGCTGTTCTCTCAAGCGACCGACGAAGGCGCGGCCGATGGCGAGGACGAGCTTGAGGACGGCCTTCGGCTCCTTCTCGGCGAGCGCCATCACGTCGCTCCGCTTGATGATCAGCACCTCCGACGGCTCGGCGATGCGGGCCGTGGCCCCGCGCGGGCCGCCGTCGAAGAGCGCCATCTCGCCGAAGATCTCGTTCGGGCCGAGCGTCAGGAGGAGCTTCTCGCCCCCCGAGTCGAGCTTCTTGGAGATCTTGACCCGCCCCATCTTCACGATGAACATCGACTCGCCCGGCATGTTCTCGAGGAAGACGGTCGTCCCCTCCGGGAGTCGCTTCTCGTCGGCCACGGCGGCGATCACCGCCAGCTCGGCGTCGGACAGGTCGGCGAAGAGGGGATGGTCGCGAAGGGTCTTGACGCGAGCCATTTATCGGGCCCCCAGCGCGGCACGCGCCGCTCGGTACTTGCGCGCCAGCTCGAGGTAGTTCCGGTTGCCCCTGACGACGCGCTGCCGCTCGGCCTCGCTGACCTCGCGCCGCACGCGCGCCGGCGTCCCCATGACGAGCATGCCCGGCGGGACCACCGCCCCCTCGGGCACGAGCGACCCGGCCGCCACGATCGCCCCCTCGCCCACCGTGGCGCCGGTGAGCACCATGGCGCCGATGCCGATCAGCGCCCCGTCCCCGATGGTGCAGGCGTGCAGGACGGCGCCGTGGCCGACGGTGACGTCGGCGCCGATCGTGAGGCTCCGGTCCGGCTCCACGTGCAGGATCGAGTTGTCCTGCACGTTGGTGCGCGGGCCGATCACGATGGCGCTCTCGCCGTAGTCGGCGCGGGCGGCCACGAAGAACCAGAGGCTCGCGTCCTCGCCGATGGTGACGTTGCCCGCAACCTCGGCCGTCGGATCGATGTACGCGGATGCGGCCACCTTCGGAGCGCGGCCGTCAAGGGCGAGCAGCATGGGGTCTCCCGGTCGTGAGCAGCGATGGTGCCGACCAATATGATACTTATAGGCCGTACGCCGCGTTCGCGCAACGACGGAGGTCCCGTGCGTCCCCTCGCCGTGTGGCTCCTTGGTGGGCTCGCCTTCGCGGCCGTCGCCGGCCTCCCGCGCGACGCCGCGGCCACCTTCCCGGTCCTCCTGTCGGCCAGGTCCCTCCCGCCCGGCGCGACGGAGGGCTTCCTGGCCGGCGGGTACGGCAACACCGCGCCCGACTACTGGACCGCGCTCGCCGGCGTCCGCCACGGGCTCCTGCGGCGCATCGAGGTCGGCGCCCGAGCCGGCGCCGCCTGGGTGGAGGCGCCGGACGACACCGACGTCGCCCCCGTTGCGGGCGTCGACGTCAAGGTCGAGGTCCTCCGCGAGTCCATCGACATCCCGGTCGACCTCGCGATCGACGCGAGCTGGACCGTGGCGCGTCCGGGCGGCGACACCTGGAGCGACCTCGCCTTCACGGCGTTGTTCGGCAAGCGGGTCCGCATCGAGTGGCTCGACGACACGATCGGGCCCGACCGCCTCGCCGCCGTCGTCGGCGCCCAGCTCGTCTTCCTCGGCGGCACCGCGCGGCCGGGGCGCGAGGACAGCGCCGCCTACGGCCTGATCGGCGTCGAGATCGCCCTGCCGGCGGGGCTCGCCCTCCTGCCCGAGGCCAAGGTCGGCAGCGACACCGTCGTCGGCCTGAGTCTCCGCTACCGGTTTTAGTCGGTTCTCGAACCCCTGCGGATCGGCCCGGTCAGGGGGTACTCCCCGGCCCCGCGTGCCTGGGTGTCGGCCGGCCGGTGCGCCCCGGCGCGCCGTCGCCCCCCGGCAGCCGCGTGGGGCGGCGCCCCTGCCGGCCGCCCCCCGGTCCCGGGCGAGAGCCGGGACAGGTGGAGGCCCGCCCCGGGGCGCTACCCGAGCCGCCGCAGCGAGAAGCCGGCGTCGGCGATCCGGCGGACGATCTCGGCCGCGTGCGACTCGCCGCGCGTCTCGACGTCCATCCGGATGCGGGTCCACGCCACGGGCAGGTCGAGCGAGCCGCGGTCGTGGAGGACGTGGAGGATGTTGCCGCCCGCCTCGCCGACCAGCGTCGAGATGCGCGCGAGCTGACCGGGCCGGTCCGGGAGGTCGACCGTGAACCGGATGAGGCGCCCGGCGCGGATGAGGCCCCGCTCGATGATCCGCGAGATCAGCGTCACGTCGATGTTGCCGCCCGACAGGACGAGCACCGTCGGCCCGGAGACCGCCGGGACCCGGCCGGCGAGGAGCGCGGCGAGCGGCACCGCACCGGCCCCCTCGGCGATGAGCTTCACCTTCTCCATGAGGAGGAGGATCGCCTCGGCGATCTCCTCCTCCTCGACGGTGACGATGTCGTCGACGTAGCGCTCGAGGAGGGGGAAGGTCCGCTCCCCGACGCTCTTGAGCGCGATGCCGTCGGCAATGGTGGCGATCCGGTCGAGCCGCACCGGCCGGCCCGACCGCCGGGCGGCGACGGCCGCGGCGGCGCCGGCCGCCTGCACGCCGATCACCCTCACGTCGGGCAGGCGTGACTTGAGGGCGAGCGCGCTCCCCGCGCAGAGGCCCCCGCCGCCGATCGGGATCACCACCACGCCCGCCTCGGGACACTGCTCGGCCACCTCGAGACCGACCGTCCCCTGGCCGGCGATCACGTCGTCGTCGTCGAACGCCGACACGTAGGTCGCGCCGGTCTCGGCCGCGAGCGCGCACGCCCGCGCATGGGCGTCGTCGTACGTCGCCCCGGCGAGGACGATGCGAGCGCCGAGGGCCCGGGTGGCCTCGACCTTGGTGATGGAGGTGAGCTCCGGCATCACGATCGTGGCGGGCACGCCGAGGCTCCTCGCGGCGAAGGCGAGCCCCTGCGCGTGATTGCCGGCCGAGGCCGCGATGACGCCTCGGGCGCGGGCCTCGGGGGCCATGGTGGCGAGCCGGTTCACGGCCCCGCGGATCTTGAACGAGCCGGTCCGCTGGAGGTTCTCCGCCTTGAGCCGGACGTCGCGGCCCACGAGCGCCGACAGGGCCCGCGCCGCGAGGAGCTGCGTCACCTCGGCGGCGTCGGCGATCCGACGGCGCGCCGCCTCGATCTCGACTAGCCCGATCATCGGGCCGGCTCCGACGGCTCGCGCGCTGCCCGGCCGGCGTCGCGGCTGCGCGGCCGGAAGACGAGCCGCACCGGCGTCCCCGTAAGGTCGAACGCCTCGCGAAGCTGGTTCACGAGGTAGCGCCGGTAGGACTCCGGCACCCCCTCGGGCGAGTTGGTGACGACGGCGAAGACGGGCGGCCGCACGCCGAGCTGCGAGGCGTAGTAGAACTTGAGCCGCCGGTTCTTGTAGAAGGGCGGCTCGTTGCGCTCGACGGCCGCCGCGAGGACCCGGTTGAGCTGGCCGGTCGGGATCCGCCGCCTCTGGGCCTCGGCGACCCGCTCGGCGGCGACGAGGACGCGGTGCACGCCGTGGCCGGCGACGGCCGAGCAGAAGACGATCGGCGCGAAGGCGAGGTGGCGGAGCCGCTCGCGCACGCGCGCCTCCGCCTCGCGGCGCGCGGTCCGCCCCCGCGGCAGGAGGTCCGCCTTGTTCACGACGACGACGACGCCACGCCCGCTCTCCTCGGCGTACGCGCCGATCCGCTGGTCCTGGTCGGTGACCCCCTCGGCCGCGTCCACGACCACCGCCGCCACGTCGCATCGCTCGAGCGCCTTCAGGGCCGCCACGACGCTCACCTTCTCGAGCTTCCCCTCCACCCGCGCCCGGCGCCGGATGCCGGCCGTGTCGACGAGGACGACCGGCCGCCCGTTCCACAGGAACCGGGTGTCGATCGGGTCGCGCGTCGTGCCCGGGACCTCGCTCACGATGACCCGATCGTAGCCGAGGATCCGGTTGACGAGCGACGATTTGCCGACGTTCGGCCGCCCGATGACGGCGAGGCGGAGCGCCGCCGCGTCCCCCTCTTCCGGCGCCTCCGCCGCCGCCGGCGGCCTGGGCGGAAGGCGCGCCTCGACCGCGTCGAGCAGCGCCTCGATGCCCAGGTCGTGCTCGGCCGAGATCGCGAGGAGCACGTCGGCGCCGAGCGCCTGGAAGTCGGCGAGCGAGGGGTCGACGTCCTTCCGGTCGGCCTTGTTGACGGCCACGACGACCGGCTTGCCGGACCGGCGCAGGAAGTCGTACACCTCGCGATCGGGCGCCGTCAGGCCGGCCGCCCCGTCGACGACGAGGATCGCGACGTCGGCCTCGGCCACCGCCACTTCCGCCTGGGCGCGCATGAGCGCCGGGATCGGCTCCCGGGAGGCGGGGTCGAAGCCGCCGGTATCGATGACCGACAGGCGGCGCCCCGCCCACGTCGTCTCGCCGTAGATCCGGTCGCGCGTCACCCCCGGCGTGTCCTCGACGATGGCGCGCCGCCGCCCGGTGAGGCGGTTGAAGAGGGTCGACTTGCCGACGTTGGGACGTCCGACGATGGCGACGGTGTCACTCATAGCCGAAGTCCCGCAACGACCGGGGGTCGCGCGTCCAGTTGCGCTGCACCCGGACGAACAGCTCGAGGTAGACCTGGCAGCCGAGGAGCCGCTCGAGGCCGGCGCGCGCCGCCGTGCCGATCGACTTGATGCGCTGCCCCCCCTTGCCGATGACGATCCCCTTCTGCGACTCCCGCTCGACGTGCACGGTGGCCGAGATGCGGACGAAGACGCGCCGGCCCGTCTCGTCGAACTCCTCGTTCCAGGCGTCCACGACGACGGCGGTCGTGTAGGGGAGCTCCTGCTCGGTCTGGAGCATGAGCTGCTCGCGGATCAGCTCCGCCGCGAGCGCCCGCTCCGACTGGTCGGTGAGCATGTCGGGCGGGAAGTAGCGCGGCCCCTCCGGCAGCCGCTCGACGAGCAGCTCCACCAGCCGATCCACGTTCTCGCCGGTGAGGGCCGAGATGGGCACCACCGCGTCGACGTCGGCGCTCTTCGCGAGCTCGTCGAGCAGCGGCAGGAGCGCGTTCTTGTCGGAGACCTGGTCCACCTTGTTGACGGCGAGGACCTTCGGCTTGCGGGTCTTCGCGAGCGCGTCGAGGACGAGGCGATCGTCGGGGTGGGTGCGCGACGCCTCCACGAGGGCGAGGACGACGTCGACGTCGCCGACGGCCGCCATCGCCGTGCGCACCATGAACTCGTTGAGCCGCCCCCGGGGCCGGTGGATGCCCGGCGTGTCGACGAGGATCAGCTGGGCGTCCTCGCGGTTCACGATGCCGAGCAGCCGCGTGCGCGTCGTCTGCGGCTTCGGCGTGACGATGGCCAGCTTGGTGCCGAGCACCTGGTTGAGGAGCGTCGACTTGCCGACGTTGGGGCGCCCGACGATGGCGACGAAACCGGACTTCATCGCTCGGGCCCCGGCCGGTCCCCCGGCGCGCCGTCAGACGCGGCGTCGGCCAGGACCGCGAGCGCCGCCGCCGCCGCCTGCTGCTCGGCTTCCTTCTTGCTGCTGCCGCGGCCGCGGCCGAGGACCGCGCCGCCGATGGCGACCTCGACGTCGAAGATGCGCGCGTGGTCGGGCCCCGACACCGCCGCCAGGGTGTAGACCGGCGCCGGCCCGCCCCGCTTCTGCTGCAGCTCCTGGAGCTGGGTCTTGTGGTCGGCGTCGATCCGGCCGGCGAGCGCGTCCTCGACCGCCCCGGCGAGGTGGGTCTCGACGAGCGCCGACGCCGCGTCCCATCCGCCGTCCAGGAACACCGCCCCGACGAGCGCCTCGAAGGCGTCGGCGAGAATGGAGGGCTTCTCGCGGCCGCCGCTGCGCTCCTCGCCCCGCCCCAGCCTGAGCGCCTCCCCGATCCCCAGGGCGCGGGCCGCCGTCGCGAGGCTCC
>DATCKS010000106.1:0-2552 GCA_036562265.1 Thermodesulfobacteriota bacterium
GTCGACGAGGAGGGGACGGAGGCCGCGGCCGTCACGGTCGTCGCCTTCGGCCGCAGCGGCGTGCTCCCACAGCACCAGCTCATCGTCGACCGGCCGTTCCTGGTCGCGATCCGAGAGAGGCTGTCCGGCACGATCCTCTTCATCGGCGCGATCGGGGACCCTCGGTAGCGAAACGGACCGACGTGAACCAGGGCGCGGCCGGCGGAACGCCGGCCGCGCAATGTCCCGGCTGTGCACCGCGCCGGCTGCGTAACGTGCCGGGGCGCTCCAGTGTCGGGCGCACTTACCGTCCGGATCCGGGACGCGTCGGTCCCGCATCCGGACGGTATTCTTTCGCGGCGCCGGGGCCGCGAGGGACGCAACCGATGATTTCGCCGTCATTTGCGCGTCCTGGCACGGTTCGGCAGGCGCCTTGCTTCGGTGATGCGGCTGTCGTGAACCCCTCCGGACCACCGGCGAGGACATTATGCACAACCTGCGACTCGCCCTCCGTACGCTGGGTCGGACGCCGTTCGTGACCGGCGTTGCCGTGCTGTCACTTGCGCTGGGGATCGGCGCCAACACGGCGATCTTCTCCCTCTTCGAGCAGATCCTGCTCCGGCCGCTTCCGGTGCACGAGCCGGAACGGCTGGTCAACCTCGCCTCGCCGGGCCCCAAGGACGGCTCGAGCTGCAACATCGCCGGCGACTGCACCGCCGTCTTCAGCTACCCCATGTTCCGCGACCTCGAGGCCGCCCCCAACGGGCTCGCCGGCCTCGCCGCGCACCGGTCGATGCAGGTCAACATCGCGCTCCGCGGCCAGACGACGCCCGGCACCGCGATGTTCGTCTCGGGCTCGTACTTCCCCGTCCTCGGGCTGCAGCCGGCGCTCGGCCGGCTCCTCGGGCCCGCGGACGACGAGACCCGCGGCGGCCACCCGGTCGTGGTCTTGAGCCACGCGTTCTGGGAGAACCGACTCGGCGCCGACCCCGGCGTCGTCGGGACGACGATCGACGTGAACGGCCAGCCGCTCACGGTGGTGGGCGTCGCGCCGCGCGGGTTCGAGGGCACGACGCTGTGGGTGCGGGCCGACATCTTCGTCCCTCTCACGATGTTCTGGACCCTGCTGCCGTCCTACACCGGCTACGACAACCGCCTGTACCACTGGCTCTACCTCTTCGGCCGCCTCGCGCCGGGGACCACGATCGAAGAGGCGAGGACGGCGCTCAACACGGTCTACCGGCCGATCCTCCACGATGTCGAGGCGCCGCTCCAGCGGCGCTCGAGTGCCCGGATGCTCGAGGCGTTCCGCGCCCGGACCATCGCCCTCGAGCCGGGGTGGCGCGGGCAGAGCATCGTGCACGACATGGCGCGCACGCCGCTCGTCCTCCTCCTCGTCGTCATGGGGCTCGTGCTCCTGATCGCGTGCGCGAACATCGGGAACCTGCTCCTCGCCAGGGGCGCGGGCCGCAGCCTGGAGATGGCCGTTCGGCTCTCCCTCGGCGCCGGCCGTCGCCACCTCCTGGCGCAGCTCCTCACCGAGTCGTGCCTGCTGGCCGCGCTGGGCGGCGCGGCGAGCCTCCTCGTCGCCCAATGGACGCTCGAGTTCGTCGCGTCCCTCTTCCCGCCGGTGCTCACGGGTGTCGTCGACGTCGCGATACGGCCGCGCACCCTCGTCTTCACCGCCGCCGTCGCGCTCGGCACCGGAGTCCTCTTCGGCCTCTATCCCGCGCTGCACGCCACCAGGACCGAGCTGCTCGCCGTGATCCGCGCCAACGCCGCTCAGCTCGCCGGCGCCCGCGGCGCGACGCGGTTCCGCAACGCCCTCGTGGCCACCCAGATCGCCCTCGCCATGGCGCTCCTCGGCTCGGCCGGGCTCTTCCTCGGAAGTCTGGTCAACGTCTTTCGCGCCGACCTCGGGATGCACGTCGAGAACGTTGTCGCGTTCACGATCTCGCCCGCCCGGAACGGCTACGACTTCGACCGACGCATGAACCTCTACACGAGGGTCGAGGAAGAGCTGGCAGCGATCCCGGGCGTAACGGGGGTCGCCGCGTCGGGGCTGGCGCTCCTCAACGGCGACACGTGGGGGACCGTCGTCGCCGTGGAAGGGTTCGAGCGCGGTCCCGGCGTCGACTACCAGTCCCAGTACGACGTCGTAGGCTCGGGTTTCTTCCGCACGCTCGGCATCCCTCTCCTCGCGGGTCGGGAGTTCACCGACGCCGACGCCGAGGGCGCGCCCCGGGTCGCCATCGTGAACGAGGCGTTCGCGCGCAAATTCGGCCTCGGCGACGACCCGGTCGGGAAATGGATGGCGATGGGAGAGAGCCCGGAGTTGAACATCCAGATCGTGGGGCTGGTGCGAAACACGAAGTACAGCGGCGTCCGGGAAGACGAGCCACCGATCGTGTACACGCCGTACCGGCAGTACCCGGGGGTCGGCACGATGACCTACTACGTCCGGACCGCGGGCGACCCGTCGCCGGTCCTGCGGACGGTACCCGAGCTGATCCGACGTCTCGACCCCGACCTCCCGGTCGAGGAGCTCAAGACGATGGAGCAGCAGGTCCGTG
>DATCKS010000107.1:0-2640 GCA_036562265.1 Thermodesulfobacteriota bacterium
TGGCCGTCCGCGCGGAGGTGCGCCACCAGGCGGTCGGAGAGGATCGAGAGCCCCTCGGGGCTGAAGTCCGGCTGCTCGCCGAGGTCGAGCGCCTCGACGAACTCGGCGTAGTCGCAGTCGACCAGGGGCAGGATGTCCCACCAGCGGCAGCCGCCCACTCGCTCGGGCGGGGCGCCCTCCGCCGTCACCCGCTCGAAGACGAGCTCCGTGCGCCTGCCGGCGCGCACCTGGACGGCGATCGAGGCCCGGCGCCCGTCCGGGTCCACGGCGACCTCGGGCCGGCCGACCTGCGCTTCGAGGTAGCCCCGCTCCCGGAGCGTCGACGCGATCCGCCGGACCCCCTCGTCGATGCGTGGCCGGCTGCAGACGTCGCCCGGCTCGAGGCGGAACGCCTCGCGCAGCACCGCCTCGCCCGGGCCCAGGTCGCCGCGGAAGCGGATCTCCCGGATCCGGCACGGCTCGTTCGGCGTGATGCTGATGGTCAGCTCCCGCTCGAGCGGCTCGCCGAAGGGGCGCGACGTGGCCACGACGACCGCGTCGGGATAGCCGATGGTGTCGAGGTAATCCCGAATGGCCCGCGTTGCGCGGGCCACCACCTCCGGACGATACGGCTCGCCGGGCCCGATCCGGATCACCCCCTCGAGCTCGCCGCGCGTCACGATCCTCGGCCCCTCGAAGCGGATGAAGCCGATCCGCTCGACCGGCTCGAGGACGAGGTGGACCACGACGCCGTCGTCGCCGACCGGCGTGCCGGCCACCGAAATGGCGCGCCACTTGCCGGTGCGATAGACCCGCTCGATGCCCGACCGGACGGCCGCGCGCGTGAGGCGGTCCCCCGGCGAAAGCCCGAGGAGCGAGGCCACGTAGTCGCGCTCGGCGGCGTTCCGGAAGGCGACCGAGGGCGCCTCGACGACCACGTCCCGCACGATGCGGCCGAAGAGGGTGTCGAGCGTCGCCGGGGGCGCCGCGGCAAGCGCGGCCGCCGAGGCCCACGGCATGGTCACGACGAGAACCAGGACGGCGAGCAGCCGGCCGCGCCGGCCGGCCGGCGCCCCGCAGCGGCTCGCGGTCACCGGAACTGGAAGCGGAACTTCACGCCGCCGCCGAACGAATCCACCGTGTTCCACTGCGCGACGAGGGCCAGGTTCGTGGAGAGCCGGTACTCGACCTGGACGGTCTGCTCCTGCTCGCTGCCGATGCCGTGGGAGTAGCTCACGACGATGTCGCCGTAGCGTTTGCCGACGGTGAGGCGGGGCTCGGTGCCCTCGCCCGGGCGCGCCGGGCCGGTATCGATCTGGAAGGTGTCGACGCCGATGTAGCGGGCCGCCTCGCGCTCGATCCCCCGGGTCGCCCCCGAGAGGACCGCGATCGCCTGCGCCGCCGACACGTCCCCTCCCGCCGACGGAACGGCGCTCGCCCCGACGACCCGGTCGCGGGCCTCTGCGGCGACGACCCCCACCGTGATGAGCGACAGGATGTCGAGGTCGGTGAGCCCCGGATGGGAGGGCGACGTGAACTCGATGCGGTACTTCTCGACCGTGCCCGACAGCCGCATCCGGATCTCGTACTCCCTGATCGTCGTCTCCGCGACGAGGTCGAAGGACGGGTTGATGCGGAAGGGGTCGATGAAGTCGGCCCGTCCGCTCTGCACGGTGAAGACGGTCCCGCGGAAGGTGATGGTTCCGGAGACGACCTCGACGCTCCCGAGCAGGTTCGGCTCCGGCAGCCGGCCGGCCACCTCGAGGGTCGCGCGCAACTCGGCGTCGAAGAGGCCGGTCTCGACGCGGACGTTGTCGGGCGCGACGACGCGGACGTTGATCCGCGGGCCCGAACCGACCGCATCGGGGCGGGTGGCGCGCCGCGGCTCGAGGGCGGCCCGTATCGCGCGATAGAGCGCCTGCAGGTCGACGTCGATCCGGCGGTTGTAGCTCGCCCGCTGCACCTCGACCTCGCCCGAGATCAGCAGGTCGGCCGGACGGCCGGTCAGCCGGATCGTCCCCCGGCTCGTCGACGGCAGCCAGCGCGGGACGCCGAGCGTGACGTCGTCGAAGGTCGCCTGCAGGTTGTACGCGGCCGGGCTTGCGCCGTCGAGCTGGATCCACCCGGTGGCCCTGGCCGGACCGCCCCCGACGGTCATGGTGAGACCTTCGAGCACGATCCGGTTGGCGTCGAAGGCGACGACGCCGGCCAGATCCTCCACGGTGAGCGGCGGGTCGACGCCGCGGACGGTGACCGAGCCCTTCTCGATCTCGGCCGCGCCGAAGATCCTTGGCGCCCCGAAGGCGCCGACCGCCTGCGCCACGACGCGGGCCGTCCCGCTCGCCCGGGCGATCTGGTCGGTGAAGAGCCGGACGATGGCCAGTTCGAGGCCGCCGTTCACCCGCAGGTCGAGCGTGCGGGCGTTCACGTCCACGTGGCCGCCGAACACCGCCTGGCTCGTCGGCCCCTGGAACGTTGCCGACACGACGTCGAGCCGTCGCTGCCCGTAGACGACCGCCACCTCGCCGACGTTCTGGAGGTAGAAGTCGCCGATGTCGACGCGCAGGGCGCCGAGCCGAAGCTCCGCCCGCGTCGACTCGAGGTCGTCGAGGCGTCCGGCCGCGCGGACGAGGCCGCGCGCCGAGGCCCGCACGGTCCGTC
>DATCKS010000115.1:0-4279 GCA_036562265.1 Thermodesulfobacteriota bacterium
GTGGCGAGCGGGCCGACGCCGCGCGCCTTGCCGAGGGCGTCGAGCTCGTCGATGAAGACGATGCAGGGGGCCTTGTCGTTCGCCTGCGCGAAGAGGTCGCGCACGCGCGAGGCGCCCACGCCGACGAACATCTCGACGAACTCCGACCCCGAGATGGAGAAGAACGGCACCTTCGCCTCGCCCGCCACCGCGCGCGCGAGGAGCGTCTTGCCGGTCCCCGGCGGTCCCACGAGGAGGACCCCCTTGGGGATCCGGCCGCCGAGGGCGCGGAACCGCTCCGGGGTGCGGAGGAACTCGACGATCTCGGCCAGCTCGTCCTTCGCCTCGTCGACCCCCGCGACGTCCTTGAACGTGACCGTCGGCTTGTCCTCGGCGTAGATCTTCGCCCGGTTGCGCCCGAACTGCAGGACGGGGTTCGACGCGCTCAGCCTGCGCATGATGAGCGACCAGACGAGCACGAGGATCCCGATCGGCAGCACCCAGGAGAGGAAGAACTCCCTGAGCCACCCGCCGGAGTACTCGCCCGAGATGTCGACGTCGTGCTGCTCGAGCGTCGCGACGAGGGTGTCGTCGGGGACGCGGACCGTCACGTAGAGCTTCGGTTGCGCCCGGCCGTCCTGCCGCGCCCGGTCGCCCTCGGGCAGCCGCTCGGTGGCGCGGATCAACTCGTCACCGATCTGGACGCTGGCGATCTTGCCATCCGTGACCAGGCGCTTGAACTCCGTGTAGGAGATCTCCTCCACGCGCTGCGCGACCACGTACGACTGGAACAGGAAGAGCGCGGCGAAGCCCAGCAGGATGTACACGATCGTGTACCGCGTGCGGGGCTCCATGGACTTCTTGGGAGGAGGGGGCATGCCCCCGATTCTAGCCTATTCGGTGCGGACGATGGGCACGAGGAGGGTGTCGCCGGTGCGTACGGCCGACAGGTCGCGTCCCTCGTTCACCTGCTCGAGGAGCCAGAACGGGACGCCGTTGGTCTCGGCGAGGCGCCAGGGGGTCTCGCCCGGCTCGATGCGATGGGGTCTGGTGCCGACGATCTTGAACGTCCGCTCGGCGCGCGCGCGCAGCTCCTCGTGATAGGCGCGGCGCCGCGCCTCGAAGGTCTCCGGGTCGACGCGCGCCGACGAGATGCTCACGCGGCGACCAACCGGCAGCACCTGGCCGGGCTCGAGGCCGTTGCGGGCGCGGAACGCGTCGATCGGCTCCTCGCTCCACGCGGCGAGCCGCCAGACGGTCTCGCCGCCGCGCACGACCGTGTGGAAGATCGGCTGCTCGGCGGACGAGACGGTGGGCTGCACGCGGGGCCCCGGATGCACCAGGCCGTCGTCTCCGGACCCGGCGACCGCAACCGTCGCGTTCGCCTCGGCCGCCTCGACGGCCGCGTCGAGGAGCCGGTCGCCCGACGCCTCGGGCGGCCGCGCCGCGAGCGTCCCGGCGGTCGCCTCGCCGTCCGCCGGCTGCGCAGCGTCCCCGGCGCTGGCCAGGAAGAGGGCCAGCGCCTCCTCCTCGGCCGCCATGATCTGCGCCCGGTAGATCTCGGGATCGAGCCGCGGAGCCGGCGGCGTCGGCGGCTCGACGCGCGGCGCCGGCTCGGCGCGGGCGACGGCGAGCGGGGTCGCGGTCGACCCCACGGCCGCAGCCTTGAGCGCGGGCGGCTCCACGACCGGCGCCCTCGCGGCGGCCACGGCGGTCCTGGGCCGCCAGCCGGGTCGCACCCGGAACTTGGCCGCCACGAGGCGCGCGCGGCGGTCGGCCGGCACGCGGATCGCGTACCCCCTGGGGAGCGGCTCCCGGCCGCGCAGGGCGCGCTCGGTGAGGCCGGGGTTGAGCGCGCGGATGGTCGCGAGGTCGACCTTCGCCCGGCGCGCGAGGTCGGACACCGTGACGCGGCCCGGCATGGCGACGAGGTCGTAGTGGTAGGGGGCCTCCCGCTCGATCGAGCCGAAGTAGCGCGTCGCGTTGCGCTCGACGTGGAGCGCCGCCAGGAACTCCGCGTAGAAGTTGCGCGACGCGAAGCCGAAGGCGGGCCCGCGGTACTCGCGGACGATGCGGCCGATGTCGCGCGAGCCGACCTCGGCGACGGCGCGCAGCATCCCGTACTTGCCGTGGTTGTAGGCCGTGATGGCCAGGGGCCAGGTCTTCAGCGCGGCGTGGTTGTCGGCGAGCAGGCGCGCGGCCGCGCGGGCGGCGAGGATCGGGTCGTTGCGCTCGTCGACGAGGTGGTCGATCCGGAGGTACCGCCGGCCCGTCGATCGGATGAACTGCCAGACGCCCGACGCGCCGGCCGACGAGCGCGCGTGGAGGTTGAACATCGACTCGACGAAGGGCAGCCGCGTCAGCTCGACCGGCACCCCCTCCTGCGCGAAGACCTCCTCGATCTCGGGCAGGTAGCGCGACGCGATGCGCAGTCCCGCGATGAAGCGGTCCTTCTGGCCGGTCTGCGCGCGCACCCGGTCGACCGCGTCGAGGAAGTGCGCCGCCGGAACCCGGCCCCCCTCGCCGGCGAAGAGCTCGTAGATCCGCCGCTGCTCGGCGGTGAGGCGCCCGGGGCGGTCGGCGTGGCGCGCGATGTCGCGCAGGAGGTTGCGGATCCGCTCCTTCTCGAGTTCCTCGGCGTTGGCGCGCGTGCTGCGGCGCTGCTGGTCGCTGAGCGACGAGCGGGCCAGCTCCGAGAAGTCGAGGACGCCGTAGACGATGTCGAGCCGCTCGTTGTCGTGGATGATCGTCTGATCGCTCGTGTACCGCGCGAAGACGTCGATCCAGAACGCGACCGCCGGCCGGATCTCGGCGGGGATCGGGAAGAGCTGCGCGGCCCGCGAGACCGCGGCCCAGGCCGGGCGGGCGGCGAGGAGCGAGGCCGCAAGCCAGGGGATCGCGAAGGCGAGCGCGAGGACCGTGCGCCTCAGGGATGTTGCCGTGCTGCCCATCCGTTCGGTCGATCTCCCTGGGGTTGTCGGCACCTGCGCCATGTCCGGCCCGCTGGAAATGGCGGGGAGCCTACCCCAGGTCGAGGGACCCGTCAAGCGCCCGGCACCCGAACGGATGAGGTCCGAAGCGCCGGATGCGATCGCGTGGTCCAGGTCACCGATGCCGGGTATTACGAGGACCGGCGGGTATCGGTGCCGGAGCCCTCGGCGGCAGAAGGGGGATGGGAGCGTCCGCCTACTGGACGGCTCCGGTGAGCGCCTCGACGAAGCGCCGCTCGGCAGCCGCGACGCGGTCGATGGGGGCGAGGAGGTTGTTCACGAAGAGCGCGAAGGCGAGCGCCTCGCCTCGCGGTCCCTCGGCGTAGCCCGCGAGCGTGCGCACGCCGTTCAGGCTGCCGGTCTTCGCCCGCACCCGGCGCGCCGCGGGCGAGTCCGCGTACCGGCGCTGCACGGTGCCGTCCACGCCGAGGAGGCCGAAGCCTGCGGCGAACTCCGCCCGGGCGTCGAAGCGGCGCTCCATGGCCAGGAGGACGGCGACGAGGTGGGACGGCGAGAGGAGGTTCAGGCGCGAGAGTCCCGAGCCGTCGACGAGCACCGCCTCGGCCGGATCGACGCCGGCCTCGCGCAGCACGTCGCGCAGCACCGCGAGGCCCGCCGCGCTGCCGGCCGGCCCGCCGGTGGCCTCGACGCCGAGCGTGCGGAGCACCATCTCCGCCATGAAGTTGTTGCTGAACTTGCCCATGTCGGCCAGCACGGCGCCGAGGGCGCGCGAGCGGTGGACCGCGAGCGGGACGGCGCCGGCGGGCGTCGCGCCCTCGCCGATGCCGCCCCGGACGTCCACGCCCACCGCGACGAGCGCGTCGCGCACGGCCGTGGCGAGGTAGCGAGCCGGGCCCTCCACGCGGCGCACGACGCGCCGCGCCGCGGCGTCCTCGGGGAGCGTCCCCGAGACCAGCAAGACGGTGTGGTCCGGGTCGGCGGGGTCGGAGAGCGCGGCGCCGACGGCGAGCGTGTGAGGCGTCCCGGGGGGACCGGTCGTGGCGCGGTTGTCGACCCGGATGTAGCTCGTCGGCGGCTCGAGCGTCACGACGGGCGGGCTTCCAGCCGCACCCGGCTGCACCGTCACCTCCACGGCGTTGAAGCTGAACGACGCGGCGCCGATGATCGGGCGGTAGGCCTCGGGCCCGTTGTAGAGCGCCCAGCCGGCCGGCTCCCCCTCGGGCAGGAAGAGGCCGCCGTCGGCCACGACGCGCCCCTCGACGCGCGTCACGCCGGCGGCCCGCACGGTGGCCGCCAGCCGGAAGACCTGCTCGGCCACGAGCGAGGGATCGCCGCTGCCGCGGACGTAG
>DATCKS010000120.1:0-1611 GCA_036562265.1 Thermodesulfobacteriota bacterium
ATCTACAACCGCCTCGAGCAGGACATGCCGCTCGGGATCGACGCGACGCTTCGCTACGGGCTCGGCATTCCGCCCGACCGGTCGATCAGGCAGTCCGACCTCGAGTCGAACAACCCGTACAACACGCGCAGGCGCAAGGGGCTCCCGCCGACGCCGATCAACAATCCTGGTCTCGCGGCGATGAAGGCGGCCGCGAACCCCGCGGACGTGGACTTCCTCTACTACGCCCGCACGGAGGACTGCAAGTCGCACTTCTTCACGGCGAGCTTCGAGGAGTTCGAGCAGTTCCTCGCCGGCCCGCGATGCTGACCGGCTCCACACGGGTCGTCGGGATCCTCGGCCATCCGGTCGAGCACTCGCTCTCGCCGCGGATGCAGAACGCGGCGTTCGCCGCCTGCGGTCTCGACTGGGTCTACGTGCCGCTGCCGGTCCGTCCGGAGGCGCTGCCGGAGGCCGTCGCCGGCCTCGTCGCGCTCGGCTTCGCCGGGGCGAACGTCACGATCCCGCACAAGACCGCGGTCGTCCCGCTCTGCGACGAGGTCGACGACGTCGCGACCAGGGCGGGCTCCGTCAACACGCTCGTCGTGAGAGACGGCCGCGTCCACGGCTCGAGCACGGACGGGCTCGCGGTCACAGGCGCCGTCGAGTGCGAGGGCGCCCACGCCCTCCTCCTCGGCGCCGGCGGCGCCGCCCAGGCCGTCGCCGCCGCGCTGCTGGACGCCGGCGTCGGGAGCCTCACCGTGTCGGCCCGCCGCCCGGAGGGGGCGCGTCGGCTCCTCGACTACCTGCGCCCGCGGTTCCCGGACGCCGACCTGCGGCAGGCCGAGCGCTGGCCGCCGGACGCAGACAGCGCCACCCTGCTCGTCAACGCCACGCCGCTCAAGGAGGAGCTTCCCGTCGCCCCGGCCGCCCGCCAGGCGGTCGTCGACCTCGCCTACCGGCCGGACGGCAAGCCGACGGCGCTCGTCGCCGCCGCGCAGGAAGCCGGGTGCGCCACGGTCGTCGACGGCCTCGAGGTGCTCGTGCGCCAGGGCGCCGCGTCGTTCGAGCGCTGGACGGGCGTGGAGGCGCCGATCGAGGCGATGCGGGCCGCCGTCCGCAGCGTCTCCTGAGGGGAACCGCGGCCTGCGCCGGGGAAGCCCGCCGTAGGATGGTGGCGTGACGCTGACGCTGACAACGGCCGGGGAGTCGCACGGGCCCGCGCTCGTCGCGATCATCTCCGGGCTTCCCGCCGGGCTCGTGCTCGACCGCGAGGCGATCGACCACGACCTCTGGCGCCGCCAGCAGGGCTACGGGCGCAGCCCACGGCAGAAGCTCGAGACCGACCGGGTCGAGGTGCTCGCCGGCCTGCGCCACGGGCGCACGCTCGGGACGCCCCTCGCGCTCGTCGTCTGGAACCGCGACCACAAGAACTGGACGTGGGGGATGAGCCCCTGGCCGCCGGAGGGCGAGCCGCACGGCAAGGGCGCGAAGCCGGTCACGCTGCCGCGCCCCGGGCACGCGGACCTCGCGGGCGTCATGAAGTACGACCTCCCGGATGTCCGCGACGCCCTCGAACGCGCGAGCGCCCGGCACACCGCCGTGCTCGTCGCTGCCGGAGCCGTCGCGAAG